>CANRIY010000064.1 GCA_947630775.1 uncultured Clostridia bacterium
TGCCCCTCATCAACATGATCCTGTTTGCGATCACGGGCGGCCAAGGTCTCGAGGAAGTCTACACCTATCTGCATAAAGCGTATTTGCTTGATGAAGCGGGCGTGGCGACGACGCAGATCGACCTTGCGAACTCCATCTACATCGACTGGGGCGCATTCATCACGGCGGTCATCAACTTCCTTCTCATCGCGCTTGTGCTCTTTATCATCATCAAGGTGATCAACTCCATCCATGAGAGTTCAGAGAAGCTCAAGACGCAATATGCTCCCTTGACAAAAGAGGACGTCAAGGCGCTCCGCAAAGAGGGCAAGTCTTGGGACGAGGTCAAGAAAGCGGCGGCAGAAAAGCAGGCGAAGCTCGACGCCGAAGCGGCGGAAGCAGCCAAGAACGCTCCTGCACCCGCTCCTACGACCGAAGAACTCCTTGCCGAGATCCGCGATCTTCTCAAATCAAAACAGGAATAAGCGTCTTTTTTGAAGACGGAAACGCGCCGCCGAACATGTTCGGCGGCGCTTTCTCTCCTTACAAGACGGATTCACAAAAATTCCCTCTGCGCGATACAATGGTAGTATGCGCATTTGTTTTGTTACGGGGGGGAGTCTCAGCGAATATGCGGAAAAATACGAGGGCGACATTGCCGACGTCGTCTGTTTTTCCTTTCAGGCGCTCGGAAAGGTGAGCTACGAGAAGGAACTCAAGGGGGAGACAAGTCTTTTCGAAGACGTTGCGCTCCTCTCCAAGGAACAGAAAAACGTCGTGCTCTGCGGATGCTATACCGACGCACGCGGCATACGGCGGAAATCCGTCGTCGTCGCCGAGCGCGGACGCATTTTGGGCGTTTCCGACATGATCAACCGCATGGACGGAGGGGAATACAGGAGCGGCGCGGGCGTCAAGATCTTCGATACGGCGGCGGGAAAACTGGGCGTCGTCGTGGGGGAAGACCTCTATTTCCCGCAGGTGCTCCAAACGCTCTCCGTGTGCGGTGCGGAAGCCGCGATCGTGGTATTCGAAGAACTCTCCGAAAGTCTCGAACAGACGCTGATGCGCGCGGAGGCGTTTTTATACGGCATTCCCGTGTGCCTCTGCGCATTCGGCTATGCGGAGGCGGCGGACATCGGCGGAAAACTTCTCTTCGCCTCCCCGAAAAGTCCCTGTTTCCTCGACCTCAAACGGGAGCAGGAATATCACATCGTCGAGACCCGCCAGCGCGGCTTTTACAGGCGGAAAAAGGGGACTTTTTGAGGCCTTTTTGCCGCTCCCCCCGCGTCATCCTGAGCCGAAAAGGATGTACAAAGTCCGAAGAGCAATTCCGCGAAGGATCCCGAAAAACGGAGTCCGAACTCTCATCCTCGGGCGCGAAGTTACGCGGGGTGCTACCCGCGCGAGAGCTGTCGCGCGCCCTTGCGCGACCGAGGGGGTGTCGTTCCGAATACCCCGCCTCATTCCGAGCCCCGTAAGGGGCGAGCGAATCCCCTCGTAAGTACGGGCGTCCGTGGGTCTATGAGATCCGCTCGGCTTCGCCTCGGGATGAGGGTTGTCTCCCTGTATGAAAAAAGGCTTGCCGTGAGGCAAGCCGTAAATTTTAATTAAATTATTTGACCACTCTCGAACAAGCGACTGCGAGCGCCCCGGGGCCGATGTGGCAGGACACCGAGAGCGAGAGGGGATCGATGAACGAGAACTTTACATCGGGGAATGTCGCCTTGATCTCTTGTGCGAAGATCTTCGCTTCCGTATCTTCCGCCGTGTAGGCGACGGAGAGCTGCATTTCCCCGTTTTGGACGAGCGCCTTGAACCGCGTCTCAAAGTCCTTTGCGATCGCCGCGATCATGACTTCTTTTGCCTTCTTCAAAGTGTTGACCTTCTTGAAGGCGTCTAACTTCTCCCCTTGGATCTGCAAAACGGGCTTGATGCGCAAAATCGTGCCGATGAGCGCCGCCGCGGGGGTGAGCCTGCCGCCTTTTTTGAGATATTTCAGCGTATCGAGCGAGATGTAGATACTGCTGTCGAATTTCGTTTTGAGCAGGATCTCCTTGATCTCCGCCGCGCTCTTGCCCATTTCCGCAAGGCGGATCGCGTCATATACGCTCTGCCTTTGGGTAATGGAGATGCGCTGGTTATCGACGACCTGCACCCTGCCGCCGTATTCCTTTGCTAAATTTTCCGCGGTGTGGCAGGATTCCGAAAGTCCGCTCGACATCGGAATATGTACGATCTCGCTGCCGTCCTTCAAAAGTTCGTCCCAAAGGTCGGTGACGCTCCCGATGGCGGGCTGGGATGTGGAGACATTCGCGCCCCCCCGAAGGTGGACGTAAAATTCTTCCTGTGTGAGGTTGATGTCCTCAAAGTACTCTTTGCCATCGATCAGAAAGGGCATCGGGAGTACGGAAATTCCCAGTTTTTCCGCGTCCGCTTGCGTGATGCCGCTGTTCGAATCGGTGACGATCTTCACCTTAGACATAGTCACTCTCCGAATATTTAATTTGTGAACCTTTTTTATTATAACGGAAAAGAGAGCGCAAGTCAAGGATTTCATGAGCCTCGCTGAAATTATTTTTTTGAACGATTGACATTCCACCCCCCGAAGTGATAGGATAAAGACAGGAGAAAACTGATGAACCGTATTCTTTTTCGCAAAGAGCTCAACAAATCCGTCACGATGCTCGGGATCGAAGCGCCGCGCATCGCCCAAAAGGCGCTTGCGGGGCAATTTGTCATCCTCCGCGTGGATGAAAGGGGAGAGCGGATCCCGCTCACGATCGCAGACTGCGACAGAGAAAGGGGCGCAGTCACGATCATCTTTCAGGTCGTCGGCGGGACGACGATGGCGCTCAACGAAAAGAGGGCGGGGGAGACGATCGCCGATTTCGTCGGGCCGCTCGGCAACCCGACCGATCTCGAAGGGGTGAAAAGGGCTGTCGTCGTGGGCGGCGGCGTGGGGTGTGCGATCGCGCTTCCCGTTGCGAAACGGCTTCGGGAGCTGGGCGCCGAGGTGCACTCCGTCATCGGGTTCCGAAACGGCGACGCCGTCATACTCGAAGAGGAGTTCCGCGCGCTGTCCGAAAGATTTTCTCTTACGACGGACGATGGAAGCCGCGGGCGGCGGGGAAACGTCTGTATTCCCCTCAAAGAACTGCTCGAAGCGGGCAAATACGACGCGGTGTATGCGATCGGACCGCTCGCCATGATGAAATACGTCGCCCTGACGACGAAGCCGTACGGCGTAAAGACGGTCGCGAGCATGAATCCCATCATGATCGACGGGACGGGCATGTGCGGCTGTTGCCGCGTGACGGTGGGCGGAGTTACCCGCTTCGCCTGTGTGGACGGCCCTGACTTCGACGCGCAACTCATCGATTTTGACGAAGCAATGGAGCGTTCCCGCGCCTATCTTCCTTTCGAGGCGGAAGCGCGGGAGAGGCATTGCAGGCTGTACCGAAAGGAGGAAACGCAATGACGGGTTACAACAAGCGGGAAACGAAATATCCGATGCCCGTGCAGGATCCTTTCGAGCGGAGCCGTAATTTTTCCGAGGTGGCGCTCGGCTATCCTGAGGAGACGGCAAGGCTCGAGGCGGCGCGCTGTATCCATTGCAAAAACCGCCCGTGCGTCAACGGCTGTCCCGTCGCCGTCCCCATTCCCGAATTTATCGGAAAGATCGCGGAGGGAGAATACGAGGAGGCCTATCAGATCATCTCCCGCGCTTCCTCTCTTCCCGCCGTCTGCGGCAGGGTATGCCCGCAGGAGAACCAGTGCGAAAAATATTGCACGCGGGGGATCAAGGGGGAGCCCGTCGCGATCGGTCGGCTCGAACGCTTCGCGGCAGACAGGCATTTTTCACGGCCGCATACGGCAGAACGCCCCGTCTCCAACGGGCATAAGGTTGCCGTTGTCGGCTCGGGCCCTGCGGGGCTCGCCTGTGCGGGAGATCTTAGAAGGCTCGGGTACGAAGTCACCGTGTTCGAGGCGCTCCATGCGGCGGGCGGCGTGCTTGTTTACGGGATCCCCGCGTTCCGCCTTCCCAAAGAGATCGTTGCAAGAGAGGTAGAGGAGCTCGCCGCGCTCGGCGTCGATTTTGAGACGGACACCGTGATCGGACGGCTTTACTCCGTGGAAGAGCTGAAAACGGAGCTCGGATTCGAGGCGGTGTTTCTCGGCACGGGCGCGGGGCTTCCCCGCTTCATGGGGATCAAGGGAGAAAACGCGAAGGACGTCTTTTCCGCAAACGAGTATCTCACGCGCGCCAATCTCATGAAGGCCTATGAAGAGGACGCCGAAACGCCCATTTTCCGCGCAAAACGCGTCGCCGTGGTGGGCGGCGGCAACGTCGCCATGGACGCGGCGCGGACGGCGAAACGGTTGGGCGCGGAGCAGGTGAGCGTCGTTTACCGCAGGGGGAAAGAGGAACTTCCCGCCCGCAAGGAAGAGGTCGAACATGCGCTCGAAGAGGGGATCGGATTTAAGTTTTTAACAAATCCCGTCGAAATTCTGACTGATCCCGACGGCAACGTCTGCGCGCTCCGCTGTGCGGAGATGGAACTCGGCGAGGCGGACGAAAGCGGTAGGCGGCGCCCTGTGATGAAGCCCTCGAGCGAATTCGAATTTCCCGCCGATTGCGTGATCATGGCGCTGGGGACTTCTCCCAACCCGCTCATCCGGCAGACGACCGCAGGCCTTGCGACAAAGCCGCGCGGGGAGATCGCCGCGGACGAGGGGGGAAGGACCTCTCTTGAAGGCGTGTTTGCGGGCGGAGACGCCGTGACGGGCTCAGCGACCGTCATTCTCGCCATGGGCGCGGGGAAGGCTGCGGCAAAGTCCATCGACGAATTTCTTCGGGGCGTCGTAAAAAAGCCTTGACAGATCCCCGCATTATAATTATAATAAATTTATAAAATTTACAGGAGAATATTATGAAAAAGAAGTGGCTGATTGCAATCACGGGCATCTTGCTTACCGCCGTAATGCTTTTGGCGGGATGTAAGCTCGGCAAGAAGGAGAAAGAGACCGAAGCCGACAGTAAGGGTGAAGAAGTGACGGAGAAGGTCTGGAACGACGCGCTGGAACTTTTGGGAAAAGGAAATCTGACGGCGATCGGAACAGAACATATTCAGCCGATAGGCGAAGATTCTTCTATCGATCTCGAATTCAGAGCCTATCTTGATGTTCCCAATCAAAGGGGGCACGTCATCGCATTGCTGGACGGGGTTGAAGGATCGGACAGCTATGTGGTGCGGGAAAACGGTGTCGCATATTCCTATAATAAAGAGAATGGCGTTTGGCAAAAAAATGAGGATGAATTTTCTTACGAAATGCACGTCCACCAGAACCTTGAATATTGGATGAGTTATATCGGCGCCTATAAGGATCAGACATTCGACGCTGCCACGGGGTCGTACTCATGGAGTTCAGAAGGTGTGACGTTCACTACGACCCTCAAGGACGGAAAGTTCCGGACGGTGAAATTATCGGGGCCCATGGACGGGGCATATCAAGACGGGACGATCACCTTCTCCGACTACGGCACGACGAAAATCGTGCTTCCCACGGTCGGCGGCAGCGACGGCCCTACGCCGCCCGAAGCCGACGGCAAGGGAGAACAGGTGACGGAGAAAGTCTGGAACGATGCACTGGAACTTTTGGAAAAAGGAAATCTGACGATGACGGGAACAGTTCTTGTCGATTCGGGGGAAGGGAATCCTATCCATATCGAGGAGAAGGCCTATCTCGATCTCCCCAATGAAAGAGGGCATTCCGTTGCGAATTTCGTGGATATGGGTTATGTTGCGGACGTCATATGTGCGCGGGTGAACGGTGTCGCTTATTGCTATCAAGAAGTAGGCGGAGTTTGGCAAAGAGTTGAGAATGATGCGGAATCTATATATGAAGAGTATACGCAAGGGAACCTTGATTATTGGATGAGTATGATCGGCGCCTACAAAGATCAGACATTCGACGCTGCCACGGGGTCGTATTCATGGAGCTCCAACGGGGTGACGTTCACCATCACTTTGAAGGACGGAAAGTTCCGTACAGTGAAATTATCGGGCCCCATGGACGGGGCATACCAAGAAGGGACGATCACCTTCTCCGATTACGGCACGACGAAGATCGAGCTTCCGACCGTATGACGCATTTGTCGGGAATGCGGCGATTCTAAACAGAAAAAGAAATTCATACGATACTGTATGAATTTTTTTTATCGCCATCGGGTGGCGTTCGGATTTTGCGCCATCCTCACGGCGGTCGCCTTTACCTTCTGCATTTGCTTTTTTGCGCTCTCCCGCACGGCTTCCGAGACGAGCCGCCTCGTCGTTGTCATCGACGCGGGGCACGGGGGGATCGACGGGGGCGTCGTCGGCATCGAAACGGGCAAAAAGGAGAGCGACATCAATCTTTCTCTCTCCCGCATTTTGCAGGATGCCTTTGAGGAAGCGGGGTTTTATGTTATCCAGACCCGTCCGACCGAGGCGGGACTGTATGGTATGGCGACAAGCGGCTACAAAAAACGGGACATGATGAAGCGCGCCGAGATCATCCGCGAGAGCGTCCCCGCACTCGTCATCTCGGTGCACCAGAACTTCTTTTCCATGCGCTCCCGCCGCGGCGCGCAGGTGTTCTTCCGCGAAAGTTCGGAGCGTTCCCGCCTTCTCGCATGCGACATTCAGGCTTCCCTCAACGAGATGCCCGAATGCGTCAAGAAAACGGACGCGCTCAAAGGGGATTATTTCGTCCTGAATTGCAGCGATTATCCCTCCGTCATCGTGGAATGCGGTTTTTTGTCCAATCCCGAGGACGAGGCCTTGCTCGTGACGGAGGAGTACCAGAAAAAGATCGCCGCGGCGATCCTGAAGGGGAGCGTTGCGTTTCTCACAACGGCGACGGCATAATTTCATTTGACATCTTCATTGTATTGTGGTATAATTCCGCAATATGGAAGGCTATTGCAACAGAAAAACATATGAATTGCGCTATTCGGACTTCGATTTCAAGGATGAATTGACGCTTACGGCGCTCCTTGCGCTCGTTCAGGAGTCCGCATGCCGCAGTGCGGACGAGCTTGGCTTCGGTTATGACGATTTAAGACCTCTGAAATTCGGTTTTTTGGTCGTAAACACCTATTGTGAGCTGCGCCGCCCCGTGCGGCTCGGCGAAAGGATCACCGTAGAGACGTGGCCGCTTCCGCCCCGCCATATCATCTTTGAGCGCGATTACCGCGTCCTTTCGGGCAAAGAAGAGGTCGCCGCGCTTGCTTCCCGCTGGTGCCTTGTCGATCTCAACACCTTTGCGCTTCTTCCGCCCGAACGCATGGGCGACGTGCATACGGATTGCCCTTACAGGAACGAAAAGACGGTGGAAGTGCCGAACTGGAAAATCGGAAAACTGACGGACGGGAAGGAAATGTACCGCATGCGGGTCAACCAAAGCCATTGCGACCACTATTTTCACGCCAACAACACCCGCTATCTCGACTTCTTCACTGATTGTTTCTCGATGGAAGAGCTTGCCGCGCGGCGGATCCGCTCCTTTCAGATCTCCTATGCGAAGCAGGCGAAAGAGGGCAGGGAGCTCGTGCTCCTGAGGCAGGATTTTGACGGATACACCATCTGTGAGGCGAGGTCGGACGGCGAACTTCTGACGCAGTTCCGCGTGGATCTTGCGGAGGATGCGGTATGAGAAGGGAAAAGCCTGCGATTTTGCATTACGTCAAGATCTGGAAAAAGTTTTTTGTGATTTTAAGTATTGTGGCGATCCCCGCCATCATGGTCTGTCTCGTTTTTGCGTTTATGAAGGCGATGGCGTTCTGGATCATCACGCCCGCTGTCTTGATTGTCTATCTTACCGTTTACGCGGTCTATGCACTCCATATCTCGATGGGCGCGGCGGTCGGATTCGAGACGACGAACAAGGTCGTGCACGTCATCACGAAGCGGAAGACGTACACCTACGACGTGAAAAGAGGCTGTGTAAACGTCAGGGCGACCAAGCGGAGATTTGTCTGCACGTTCGAGACGCAGGATTCGAGAGATAGGTTTACATTTTACCGCCGCGTTCTCTTTGCCAAGCGGTACGAAGAGCAGTTTACGCCCGAGGAGATCGCGTCCTTTTATCCTCGGATCGACGAAATGGATATCCCCTGATTCGGCGGCGTAATGCTGCCGAATTTTATAAAGAAATCGATTTTTTGACTGTTTGCGAAGTACTACGCCACACATAATATAGCGTTTTCGTGAAGGATATTGAAATATCTCGGCTTCATGAACGCTTGACGGGACGAGCCCCTTATGATATAATCGTATCAGCCGCGAGCGGCGGGATGCGAGAGGAGGAAAATGACGGATGCTCGAAATGCTGTATGAGGAGAGCGCAACAAGTACGCGCGCGGGTGCGGAAAGGCGGTTTTATACCGTTTTCCTTGTTCTTTCGATCTTCTTTTTCGTTGTCGCGGGGATCATTGCCTTTTTTTCGACGTCTGTGATCCCGACGATTTTAGAGAGCGACGATCCCGCGGGCATCAAGGCTTTCAGCATCTTGACATGGATCGTGCCCATTTTGGCACTTGTGGGCGGAGGAGTGCTCTTTTGGTTCATCAAGCGCCGCTTCAATGTGAGTTACGACTATACTTTCGTCGAGGACGAGCTCCGCGTGACGAAGGTGTATAACGGCAAGTCGCGGAAATATCTTACGACGATCACTGCCGACAATATCCTAAAAATCGGTTGGGCGGACAAGCCTTCCTTTGCCGATACCGTGCGCGGCGTTCAGGGGCAAAAGGCAAAATATCTTACGCCGAACAAAATGCCCGCCGAGGAAAAAGAATTTATCTATCTCCTTGTTTCGGGACCTCTTCAAAAGGTATTGTATGTCATTGAATGCCGTCGGGATCTTCTCGAATATCTCGTGAAAGCCGCGGGCGTCAGAAAGTTGGAAAGAGAATGATCTATTTCGATAATGCCGCCACGACCCGTCCCGATCCCGAGGCGCTGGCGCGTGCGGCCGAATTTACGGACGAACTGTATTTCAACCCCTCCGCAAAATACGGCGGGGGATTTT
>CANRIY010000065.1 GCA_947630775.1 uncultured Clostridia bacterium
TGAGCGGACTCGGACCGCCGACCTCATCCTTACCAAGGATGCGCTCTACCTGCTGAGCTACACCAGCATATTTGAAGTTGTTTTTACACCGTTTTTTACAGCTTTTTTACAGGTATTTTTGGAAATGGGTCTTTTTCGGTGGTTTTCGTCTGTTTTTCTACCGTTTACAGCCCTTTTCCTCGGATAAGTATATAATTACCAAGGATGCGCTCTACCTGCTGAGCTACACCAGCATGTGTGCGGCGGGCTTCTTCGGTAAGATCCTTGAAAGTCCTTTCGCAATTCTTTTTAAGTATATTCAAAACCGCACGGGAAGTCAAGCGATATTGAAGGGAAATTAAGAAAAAAGAAATTTTTTCGGAAAACTCAAAGAATTTCGCCGAGGAGATCGTCCATATTGTAGACTCCGTGGGGTTTTCCCAAGACCCATTCTGCCGCACGGAGGGCGCCGAGCGCAAAAATCTTACGGCTCTGTGCGGAATGGGAAAGGGTCAAAATCTCGTCCCCGCCCGCGAACATGACTTCATGCTCGCCGACGATCGTCCCGCCGCGCACGGAATGGATCCCGATCTCGCTTTGCTTGCGTGCCCCCGTCATGCCTTTTCGTCCGCAGACAAATTCCTTTCCGCCGCCGAATCCTTCCGCAACGCTTTTTGCGAGCAGGAGCGCCGTGCCCGAGGGGGCGTCTGCTTTTTGGTTGTGATGGCGTTCGACGATCTCCGCGTCGAATCCGTCGCCTAAAATCTTTGCGGCGCGCTTCACGAGCATGCAGAGCAGATTGACGCCGAGAGATAGGTTTTCTGACCGAAAGATCGTCATGCGGGAGCCGTAACTGCGAATGGCGGCGTCGTCCGCTTGCGAATAGCCCGTGATGCCAAGGACGAGGGGGAACCCGCGCGCCGCGCAAATGCCGAGCCGTTCTTCGAGTCCGTACGGGGAGGAAAAGTCGATCGCAACGTCCGCCTTTTCCGTCACGCCGGACAAATTTTCATAGACAGGATAGGACATGGGTGGGGGAAAAGGCATATGATCGACGCCGCAGACGACCGTATGCCCCTGCACGGGTGCCGCCTCCGAGACGGCCCTTCCCATTCTTCCGTATGCGCCGATCAGAAGGATGTTCATGCCTTCACCTGCAAGCCGTATTTCCGCATCGCCGCGGCGAGAAGGGCCCCATTTTGCGGTTCAATGGGGGTGAGCGGAGGGCGGGGAATGCCGACAACAAAACCCATTAGGCGCAACCCTTCCTTGACGGGGATCGGGTTGACTTCCGCAAAACATGCCTTTGCGAGAGGGAGAAGGGCGTCCGAAATGCGGTTTGCCGCAAGAAGATCGCCGCAAAAGACGCTCTCGGTAAGCGCCTTGACGTCTGCGGGGACGAGGTTGGAGAGGACGGAAATGAGCGCCGTTGCGCCGATCGCGAGGAAGGGAAGGTTGAGCGCATCCTCGCCGCAGTAGAGGTCGCACCGCCCGCGGATGAGGCTCGCCGTCTCGATTGCCTGCGCCATGTTTCCGCTTGCCTCTTTGACACCCGCAATGTTTTTAATCGATGCGATCTCGGACATGGTATGGGGTAAAATGTTGACGCCCGTCCGTGCGGGGACATTGTATGCGATGACGGGAAGGGAGACCGCCTCCGAAATTGCCCGATAATAGGCGACAAGTCCCTGCTGCGTACACTTATTATAGTAGGGGGTGACGGCGAGGATCCCGTCCGCGCCGAGTTCTTCCGCCCGTTTTGACATGGCGACCGCCCGTTCCGTGCAGTTGGAGCCCGTCCCTACGACGAGCTTCATTTTCCCAACCCGCTTCCGCGCGAAAAGGATGACTTCCTCACGCTCCCTTTCGGACATGGTAGCCGCCTCGCCCGTCGTTCCGAGGATCACGACGGCGTCCGCGCCGCCCTGCTCTTGAAAGAAAAGAAGCTCTTCAAGCGTTTGGAAATTGACCCCGTGTTCCGTAAAAGGGGTGATGAGCGCCGTCGCGACGCCGCGCAAATAACCTGTCATACAGTTCTCCTCTTGCCAATGTATGCGGCGGAGGAGAAAAAGGGAACTATCATAAAAAAGCCCGTCCCTTTCGGGGCAGGCAAATCCTCAAAGATATCCTTTTGCGACGAGGAGTTCGGCAAGGAGCACCGCGCCTCCCGCGGCGCCGCGCAGGGTATTGTGGGAGAGCCCGACGAATTTCCAGCCGAAGAGGGGATCGGGGCGGAGCCGTCCCGCAAAGATCCCCATGCCATTTTCCCGCATGCGGTCGAGCGCGGGCTGCGGACGGTCGTTTTCTTCGCAATATGTGATAAATTTTTGGGGCGCGGAGGGGAGATGAAGCCGCTGCGGTTCGCCTTCATACTCATTCCATGCGCGCAGGATCTCCTCGCGCGTCGGCTTTTGCTTGAAGGAGACAAACACGGCGGCGGTGTGTCCGTCCGAGACGGGCACTCTCACGCACTGCGCCGTAAGAATGGGGGATCCGGCGGGAACGATCCTGTCTCCTTCGACCGTTCCCCAAATTTTGAGCGGTTCTTTCTCGCTCTTTTCCTCTTCTCCGCCGATATAGGGGATGAGATTATCGCAGATTTCGGGCATCGTTGCGAAGGTTTTCCCCGCGCCCGAGATCGCCTGATAGGTGCAGACGGCGGCGGACTCGATCCCGAATTTTCGCAAAGGGTGCAGAAGGGGGACATAGGATTGAAGCGAGCAGTTGCTCTTCACGGCAATAAAACCGCGCTTTGTGCCCAGCCGCCGCTTCTGGGCGGGAATGACGGAAAGGTGCCCGGGATTGACCTCGGGAATGACCATGGGGACGTCGGGGGTGAATCGGTGGGCGGAATTGTTGGAGACGACGGGGATCTCTTGCCGCGCATACGCCTCTTCGAGCGCCCTCGTCTCCGCCTGTGGCAGCCCCACGGCGCAGAATACAAGATCGACCTTCCCCGCGAGCTGTTTGGGATCGGATGCGTCAAGAAGGACCATCTCTTTCGCATAGGCGGGGGCGGGAGTCGGAAGCGTCCATCTCCCCGCGACGGCTTCCCCGTACGTCTTTCCCGCCGAGCGCGCGCTCGCGAGCAGGGCGACGGGCGTAAAATATGGATGATCTTCGAGCAGCGTCACAAAACGCTGTCCCACCGTTCCGGTTGCACCGAGAATGCCGACACGTTGTTTCATAGACCCCTCCGCAAGGCTTCTTTTGTCGCTATTGTAGCATAGATGGGAAGAAAAAGCAAGAATTTTAGGGTTCTCGTACCATCTTGCCCTCAGGATGACGCGGTAAACCCCTCAGTCACCTGCGGTGACAGCTCCCCTGAGAGGGGCGCCGAGAACCTCAGTCGCGCAAGGGTGGGTGGCGTCATCCTGAGCCGATGAGAAAGAACGGAGTCCGTGGAAGAAAGTCCCGAAGGATCTCGCCGCTACAGCGGACTGCTCACCCCGCGGGATTCTTCGGGAATTGCTCATCGGACTGCGTACAACTCACTGTCTCAGAATGACGCGGGGCAGGATGACGCGGTAAACCCCTCAGTCACCTGCGGTGACAGCTCCCCTACGAGGGGAGCCGAGGCACACCGCATTTTATGCGCGCCGAAAAAGTTTTTGAAACTTATGCGCTTTCCCTTGAAAAATTTTCCGTTTTGCGTTATAATAGACCTGTGACGGTATATTTTCCGTTTGTACAAGCAAAAATCGGAGTTACATTATGGCAGATAAGGAAAAGAGAGGACTGGTCGCCCGTTGGCTGATCGGCAAGGAGCGCAGCGAGGACTATGCGCGGAGCACCCTTCCCACGAGCCGTTGGGGGCTCTTTTGGGATATTTTGAAGGGAAGATTCGGACGGCTCATGCTCGTCAATCTTCTGATGCTGCTCTTTTGCCTTCCTTTGGCGGCGCTCATCATCTGGCGCAACATGCAGATCACAGTATCGGGAATGGGCGGCTTGTTCGGCGCGGGGCTTGCAATGTCTTTCCCTGTTGTTCCCGACATCGTCGGGCAGGCGGAACAGCTCATTCTCAATTATGACGTCGTGTATTTCGCTCTCTTCATCCCCGCGGGGATCGTTGCCGCGCTCGGGCTCTCGGGCGGGATGTACATCATCCGCAACCTCATTTGGACGGAGGGCATTTTTGTTGCGAACGACTTTCTGCGCGGGATCCGCCGCAACTTTTTGAACGTCCTCGAAGCGGTGTTGCTCTTTACGGTCGTTCTCTTTTTGGCGCGCCTCATGGGGAACATGGCGGACGTCATGGTCGCGCGGGGCGTTTCGGGCGCGGGTTGGATGGTCGCTTCCAAGGTGGTCGGCTATATCATCGTCGCCTTTATGCTCCTCGTCTGCCTTTGGATGATCTCCCTCGGCATCAGCTATAAACAGGGCCCGTGGGCTCTCTTTCGGAACGCCGTCGTCATGACGATCGGCACTTTCCCGCAGACGGTGCTCTTTGCCGCGCTTGCGACGTGGCCCTTCTTCCTTGCGATCTTTTCGGGGCTCAATTTCCTCGGCATCATCGGCATTCTCTTTTTGATTCTGATCGGCTTTTCCTATGCTTCCCTCGTGTGGCTGGATTTCTCCCAGTGGGCGTTCGACCGTTTCATCAACCCGAACATCGGGGTCACGACGGGCAGAGGGCTTTACAACAAGGAAAAGGGAAGCATGAACACGCAGACCGAGACCGAGCAGCAGTCTGCCGCCATGCGCGAATACAGGCGGCTCATGGTCGCAAACGGCAGGAGCAAGCTCGCCAGCCGTCCCATCAAACCCATCGACGACGACGTGGAGCTCTACCAGCTTCCCGATTCCTTCTCGCGGGAAGACCTTCAAAAACTCCGCGAAAGCAAGGAAGCGATGGCGTCCGACGTCAAGCAGTACGAAGAGGAGCACAGGGCGGACGAGGAGTACGTCTCCTACAACCGCGAATTCGACGAGCTCGAGAGCGCGATCCGCGCGGAGGAAGGCGAGAAAAAGAAGAAGAACAAAAAGGTCCGCCGTCCCAAGATGCTTCCCCCCAAGTAATTCTCATGACGCAGGCATATGACCATCTTGCAGAATGGTTTGAAATTCTGAACGACGACTGCGACTATCCCAAGTGGTCGCAGTATTTTATTGAGGGGCTTGCGCGGCTGGGCGCGGGGCGGGAAGGCTTCGAACTCGGCTGCGGAAGCGGCGCCTTTTCGCGTGCGCTCGCGCGGGCGGGATATGCGATGACGGGCGGGGATATTTCCCCCGCCATGCTCTCGAAGGCGGCGGCGCTTGCAAGGCAGGAGGGACTGAAGATCCCGTATGTCCTGATGGACGCTTCCGCGATGCGTTCCCCGAAAAAGTACGATTTTATCCTCTCCGCCAACGATTGTTTCAATTATCTTCCCCCCGAAAAACTTCCCGCGGCTTTCCGCCATATTGCGCGGTGCCTCAAAAAGGGCGGGATCTTTTGGTTCGATGTGAGTTCCGAATACAAATTGCGCGAGAAAGTTGCAAATAATATGTTCGGCGACGACCGCGAAGAGGTCACCTATCTTGAATTCAATACTTTGAAGGAAGACCGTGTAGAGACGGATGTCACCCTCTTCGTAAAGGAAGGGGAACTCTTCCGCCGCTACGACGAAAAACATGTCCGCTATATCCATTCCGAAGGGAGGCTCTCGGACATGCTGGCGGGGGCGGGGTTCGGCGTCAGGGTCGAAGGCCATCTCGGCGAAAACGCTTCGGAAAGCGACAGGTTGAATTTTATATGCGAAAAAGTATCATCTTAAAGACGCTCATCGCCTCGGGCAACGTCTCGCTCGCCGTCCTCGACACGACGGCGGCGGTCGGCGAAGGGGTACGCCGTCACGGCCTTTCCCCCGTTGCGGCGGCGGCGTTCGGCCGCACACTCACGGCGGGCGCATATCTTTGCAGCTGGCTCAAAGAGGAAGAGAGCTCTCTCTCCGTCACGGTCGCAGGGGGCGGCGCGGGCGGAAAGATCAACGTCGCGGGAGACGGAAATCTTTTTATGCGCGGGTTCGTCGAAAACGGGGAAGTTTCCCTTCCGCCACGTGCGGACGGCAAGCTCGACGTCGGCGGTTTTGTGGGGAGATGCGGCACGCTCACCGTCATCCGCGACGACGGATCGGGCGTTCCCTTTGTGGGGACGAGCGAACTCGTCACGGGCGAGATCGCGGAGGACCTCTCCGCCTATTTTCTCAAGAGCGAACAGCGTCCCACGGCGGTCGCGCTCGGCGTGAGAGTGGGCGCGGAGGGCGTGCTCGGCGCGGGGGGCGTCTTTCTGCAGCCCCTTCCCGGTGCGGGCGAGGAAGCGGTCGCCTTTTGCGAGAGGGAGATCGGGCGTTTTGCATCGGTCTCTTCGCTGATCGAAGAAAAGGGCGCGGAGGGCGTCCTCAGAATGCTGACGGACGGGGCGTACGACGCGCGTGAGATCTTCTTCCGCTGCAGTTGCAGCAAACATAAGGCGGAGAGCGCCGTGCTCTCCCTCGGGAAAAAAGGAGCGGAACAGCTCCTTGAAGAGCTCGGCGAGATCGACGTGCATTGCCACTATTGCAATACCCATTATACATTTACACGCGAGGCGGTCAGCCGCCTCTTTCGGGAAGGATCATGAAGGACGAACATGTCGCCAACTGGAATCTGAGCGATGAGTTTCTGCTCGATGCCGCCGAAAAGCGCATCGGACGCGGAGACTATTTCGGCGCGCTCTCTGCCCTGAACAGGCGGACGGAGATGTACGGCCCGAGCGCGGACGCATGGGCGTTCTACGCGGATGTGTACGAGGCGCTCGAGCTGTGGGAGCTCGCCGCGGACGCATGGTTCCGCTTCCTCGACGTATGCAACGAGGCGGATTTTCCCGAAGGATACGAGGGACTCGCCGTCGTCTTCATGAACATGGGGAACGACCTGCAATCCGCCTATTATTACCGCAAGATCTCCGAATCGGAGGGGTATCCCGATCTCGATATGGAGCCGCTGTTCGTTGACGACGAGAAGCCTCCTCTGCGGATCGTGGGGGATTCCGATCCCGAGACGCTGCGCGAGGGGCTCGACCTTCTGAAGTCGGGCGAGCTCGAAGCGGCGCGGGCGCGTCTGCTCGAAATGGACCGCGAGAGCCCCGATTTTCCCTCGGCGGCGGGGATCGCTTCCATGTGTTCGCTCATGCTCGGCAATGAGGAAGAGGCGGAAAAAGAGTGCCGCGAACTCTTGAAAGAGCATCCCGACAACGTACAGGCACTCACGACCTATTGTGCCGTGCTGGGCGCACGGGGGAACAAAAAGGGAGCGAAAGAGGTCGCACGGCAGCTTTCAGAGCTCAAGATCGAAGCCACGGACGACATGTACCGCATCGCCACGGCGCTCTGCGAGACGGGACTGCACGAGGAGGCGGCGAAATGCCTCACACAGCTCAGAGAACGGCTTCCCTACGACGAAAACGTGCTCTTTTTCCATGCCGTCGCCTGCTATCATACGGACAGGCTCGACGACGCGATCGACTCGCTGGAGAGGCTCACCACACTGAATCCCCGCAAGGTGATCGCCGCGTACTATCTCGAACAGATGCGCTTGGTGCGGGACGGGGAGACGGCCCGCTTCAAGATGAATTATTTTTACAGGATGCCGCCCGACGAGTACAGGACGATCGCGAATTTCCTGCTCATCGCATCCAACGCAGGGGAGGAGGAGAGCAAAAAACTGGCCTCTCTTTCCGAACTCGGACGCTTTTTCCGCATCGCCTTTGACGAGTTGGAAGGAAGGGACGAGAAATTGCAGCTTCTTGCCGTCAAAGTGGCGGTAAAGACCCGTTCGGACGACCTTTTGCGGGAAGTCCTCCTCGATCACACGGGCGACGAGATCATGAAGCTGGAGATCCTGCACGAACTCACCGTTCGGAATGAGGACAACTCCTTCGGCACCGTCATGCTGGACATGTACAGGGAGTTTTTCACCCATCATATCGACATCGGAAAGCGCAAGGCACAGCCCTTCCTTCTCGCCTTTGCGGACGTCTATTCCAAATACGGCTTGCTCGGCGAGTCCAACGAGGGGAAGCTCTGCGGGGCGGCGGAGGATATCTACCGCGCCCTCGAATATGCCGAGGCTTGGGATCTTTTCGACGAACGCGAGGCGCTCTCGGCGGCGATCTACCGCGAGGCGCGGCTTCAGGACGGCGTGCGGTCGATCGGGGAGATCTGCGAGATGTTCGAGGCGAACCGCTTCGTTGCGGAAGAGATCCTCGACTTCCTGATGTAAGGAGAAACCATGGAGAAACTTTACGACTTCGACGCCCTGTTCGACGAAAAACTCGCCGAATACATGCAGCAGAATGCGGGGAAATACACCGAAAAACAGTGGGAGAGCGTGATCCCGAAGCTCTATAAACAGTTCGGGGATATCCGCATTGCGGGGGTCGGCAATACTCCCAAGGGCTACTATGCCGCCATGACGGATGAAGAACTCGTTGCGACCCTGCGCCGCCATGTCGAAGAGGGGGTGCCCGTCTCCGACTTCCTCTGCCGCGAAGTGGAGTCGAGAAACTGCCCCGACGCGCTCCTTTCCCTTCTTTCGGAAGAAAATACGGAGCTTGTCACGCTCGCCGTTAATCTGGCGGGGGAGAGCGTCAAGGCGTTCGGCGCCTACTTTGCGATCCTCTCTTCGGATGCGGACGCCGAGCTCAAAGATACCGTCACCGAACAGCTGAAGGGGAATGCGGACGCGGCCAAAACGCGCGCGCTCGAACTCTACGAACAGGGGAAGGAGCCCGATCTCATGCTCGAGATCCTTTCGCGCTGCAAGGAGCGGGACGAGCGGATCTTCCGCATTCTGCTCGACGCCTTCCGCACGAGCGGGGAGATCCCCATGCATGCGAGCTATCTCGCCGCCTACGGCGATCCCCGCG
>CANRIY010000066.1 GCA_947630775.1 uncultured Clostridia bacterium
ATGGAGCGGAGCGCGATGAGCTGTTCCACGGGCTCGTGGGTGGGGCCGTCCTCGCCGACGCCGATACTGTCGTGCGTGAGAATGTAGACGACGGGGATATTCATGAGGGCGGAGAGCCGCATCGCATGTTTGCAATAGTCGGAGAAGATGAAGAAGGTGGAGCAGTACGCATGGACGCCGCCGTGAAGCTGCATGCCGTTTGCGATCGCCGCCATGGCGTGCTCGCGGATGCCGAAGTGCATATTTCTTCCCTCATAGGAGCCGGGGGCGAAGTCGCCGTAATGGACGGCGTCCGTGTTCTTCATATCGGAGAGGTTGGAGGGAGCGAGGTCCGCACTGCCGCCCATGAGCGTCGGGGTGACCGCCGCGATCTTTTGGAGGACTTGTGCGGAAGTCTGCCTCGTCGCCATGGGCTTTTCAAAAGCGAAGAGCTCTTCCATTTTGGTATAATCGGGAAGCTCGCCCTTCATCGCCGCCTTGTACTCCGCGGCAAGTTCGGGATATGCTTTTTCGTACTCCGCAAACATCGCCTTCCATTCTCTCTCGCGCTTTGCACCGCGCCTGCCCGCCGTCTTGCAGTGTTTGAGCACTTCTGCGGGCACTTCGAAGGGGGCAGAAGTCCAGCCGAGCTTTTCTTTCGTCTTTTGCAGATTTTCAACGCCGAGAGGGGAGCCGTGGCACTTGTGGCTGCCTTCGAGGGGCGTGCCGTATCCGATCTTCGTCTTGCAGATGATGATCGAGGGGTGTTTCGTATCCCTCTGCGCCTTGCGGATGGCGTTCGCGATCATCAGCACGTTATCGGGATTTTTGACGAGATCGACGTGAAGCACCTGCCAGTTCTGCGCCTTGAAGCGGGCGCCGACGTCCTCCTTGAAGGTAATGTCGGTATTTCCCTCGATGGTAATGTCGTTATCGTCGTAAAAGAGAATGAGTTTTCCGAGCTCGTGCGTGCCCGCAAACGAGCATGCCTCGTAGGAAATTCCCTCTTCGAGACAGCCGTCGCCGCAAAGCGCATAGGTGTAGTGATCGACGATGGGGAAGCCTTCGCGGTTGAATTTTGCGGCGAGGTGCGCTTCCGCGACCGCCATACCCACGGCGTTCGCAATGCCCTGCCCGAGGGGGCCCGTCGTCGTCTCGATGCCCTTCGTGTGCCCGTACTCGGGATGGCCGGGGGTCTTACTTCCGAGCTGGCGGAAGTTTTGGAGATCCTCCACGGTGAGCCCGAACCCATAGAGATAGAGCAGGGAATAGTTGAGCATGGAGCCGTGCCCCGCGGAGAGGACGAAACGGTCTCGGTCGTCCCATTTGGGATCTTTGTTATTGAACTTCAAAAAGTTCTGCCACAGGGTGTAGGCAATGGGGGCGGAGCCGAGCGGGAGCCCGGGGTGTCCCGAATTTGCCTTTTGGATCGCCTCCGCCGAAAGGATGCGGATCGCATTGATGGTCGTCTGTTTCATATTGATATCTCCTTATGATTTTTCAAATTTCAGTTTAATTTTTCGGTCTCGAGGAAGTCGTATTTTTTCAAAAATCCATACAGTTCCGCCTTCATTTTTGTGACGCCGCCGACTGAATTGCTCTCGAGGTTTACGGGCATGATAGGCTCGTGTAGACTCATTCTCAAAAGCGTCCACCCGTCGCCGTGGGCATGGCCGAAGTTGACGCGCACGCCCTCGAAACTGCTCGGCGCAAACGAGAGGTAGGGCGTTTTTCCGACGTATCCGCGAAAGTCGGTGAGCACTTCCTCGCCGAGCGTCTTGAAATCGACGCCCGCCTTGAAGTGCAGCCGCACCTCTTCCGCTTCCACGGGTTCGGGAAGATCGCGGATGAGGCTTTCGAGATCGCCTTTCTTCGCGAGGGCGATGAGGAGCCGCGTCACGAGGTATGCGCCGTCGTCGAGGAAATAGTTCTCTTTGAGTGCGGCGTGGCCGCTCGTCTCGATGGCAAGAGGGGAGTATTCCCCCTCAGCGTTGAGCCGTTTGCTCTCGTTGATGACGTTCTTATATCCCCGTTTGAAACGGCGGTGGACGCCGCCGCGGCTCTCGATAAACGCCGTCAGCCCGTCGCTCGTTACGGAGTCGGTGACGATGACGCCCTTTTTCTCTTCGAGAAGAATGGCGGAGATGAGCGCGATCAGGCGGTTGCGGTTGATCTCCTTGCCGTCGGGAGCGACCGCGCCCGCCCTGTCGACGTCCGTATCGAAGATGATGCCGAAATCGGCATGATTTTCGACGACCGCGGCGCAGACGGACTGCATGGCGGTCTCGTTTTCGGGATTGGGGATATGGTTCGGGAAACTGCCGTCGGGTTCCAAAAATTGGGAACCCTCCGTGTCCGCGCCGAGCGGCTTCAAGACGAGGTCGGCATAAAACCCGCCCGCGCCGTTGCCCGCGTCGACGACGATCTTTTTCCCTTTGAGCGGCTCCTGCTTCCCCGTCTCGCGGCGGACCTTTTCCACGAGCCCCTGTGCATACGTTGCAAGATAGGGCTTTTCGGTCACGGAGCCCTGCTCTGCGGCGCCGATCGAGACGCCCGCCTGCGCAAGGGACAGGATCTGTTCGACGTCCGCGCCTTCGAGCCCGCCCTCTTTCAAAAAGAATTTGAGCCCGTTCTTCTGATAGGGCAGGTGGCTCGCCGTGATCATGATGGAAGCGTCCGCGCCGAAATCATCCTGCAAGAGCATAAACATGGAGGGCGTGGAGCTCAGACCCGTCAGGATCACGTCCGAGCCGCAGGCGGTGATGGCTTCCGTGAGCCACCCTTCGATGTTTTTTGCGGAGAGGCGGGAATCGTGTCCGATGGCGACGGCCGCCTTTTGGATATGCTTTTCAAGAGACAGCCACATGCAGAACGCCTTGCCGATGTCCTTCACCGCCTCTTCGGTGAGGGTGACGGGGTCGCCTTCGACGCCTGCGATCGCCGTGCCGCGCACATCCGTCCCGTTTTTGAGCGACAAATAATTTTTCAACATTTCTCCCCCTTATGGAGCTTTTTCCTGCATTACCACTATTATACAGGGATTTTCCGCGTTTTTCAAGGGTTTGAAAGAAAAAAGAAACAAAATGAAGAAATATTCTTGCATTGACCCGCATTATATGATATAATGAAGAAAATATACGGAGAGGATAAAACTATGTACAAATTCACGCTGTCGACAGATTCGACATGCGATCTCTACCATGACTTTGTCGTCGAAAACGACATTAAGCTCGCACCGCTGACGTTTATGCTCGAAAAAGACGGGGTGATCACCGAACATTTCGATAATTTCACCGAGTACAAGCAATACGTCGATTTCTATAACGAACTTCGCGGCGGCGCGATGCCCAAAACAAGCAAACTCAACTACGAATCCCATTACAATCACTTCTTGAAACTTGCGCAGGAGGGCGCGGAAGACGTCGTCCACTTTACGATCTCGTCGGGGCTCGCAAATACTTGGGAAAATGCGGAGCAGGCGGCGGCAGACGTCAAGAAGGACTATCCGAAGTTTCGCGTCTTTGTCGTCGATCCGCTCACTGCAACGGTGGGACAGGGCGCGCTCGTGCGGCTCGCCCTGAAGTGCCGCAACGAGGGCAAGACGGCGCAGGAGACCTATGAGTTCGTCAAGGGCATGCGCCTGCACATCCAGCACTTCATCGTGGCGGACGATCTGCAATTCCTCAAACGCGGCGGAAGGATCTCCGCGGCAGCGGCGGCCGTCGGCGGCGTCCTCAGGGTGAAACCCATCATTTCGTTCGACAACGAGGGAAAGCTCGGCGTAATCGATAAGGTCATGGGTACGAAAAAGGCGATCTCCTATATCAAGAAAAAGTTAGAGACGGAGGGCCCCGATCCCGAGTTCGGTTATTGCTTTATCGTCCATACCGACAATGAACCCGTTGCCGCCGAACTTACGGAATATGTAAGAGAACATTTCCACATTGAGCCCTATACGCAGATCATGGGTCCCGTCATCGGCTCTCACGTCGGCCCCGGCGGGTTTGCGCTCGGGTATATTTCGAAGAGCCTGAGAAACGAATTCTGATTTTTGAAAGCATGAGATCCTCCGCCCGTCGGGGGATCTTTTTTCGTCGGGGTGGCTGCCCCCTTTGAAGGGGGCGGCTCCGCCGCTTGCGGCGGTGGTGGGGGTTGTCTGCTGCCCCAAAGTGAGCATCCCTAAGGAAGGACCCTAAGAGGAGCGCCTGTTTTTTCATATTTTATTCCTTTGATTTTAACATTTTCATGTGAAATGTTTGACAATTTTTCACAAAAAAGATAAAATGAGAAAAATAATTAAACAAAGAGGAGCAAAGTATGAAAAGATTCATTGGACCTTTTCTCGTGGCAATGTCTCTCGTTTTGTCGCTTTTCTCGCTTGCGGCATGCGGAGACAAGCTCGGACAGGTCGACGAAGAAGAAAGCGCGGCTGCGGAAGCCGGCTACACGGTGATCTTTCAGGATTGGGACGGCACGATCCTCAAGATCGTTTCCCATGTGAAGGAGGGGAGCGACGTCGAACCGCCCGAAGATCCCGTCCGCAAGGGGTACGAGTTTGTCGGGTGGGATAAATCCTGCGAAGGGATCACTTCCGACCTTGCCATCAAGGCGTGCTACAAGTCCACAAAAGTTTACAGAGACCTTTACGGGATCGGATCGAGCCTCGACGAGGCGGCGCAAAAGCTGACGCTCACGTTCAGCTTCTCGCAGTCCGCGCTCGACCCCGCACCCATTCTTTCCTTCCAGCTCAGGATCAATTACGATCCCTCATACACAGTTTTGAGCGCAATGGAGGGAGAAGACGTCACCTATTATAATCATGAAGAGGACGCTTACATCTCTGTCGTTTACTTCGATTACAGCGGCGAGGGGATCTCGGACAGCTTTGATTTCCTCACGGTGGAATTCGATATCTCGGGCTGCACGGCTGGCGACGCCGTCTCGGTCGAAGCGCGCTATATCCTCGATTTGGAGGGGAACGATATCGCCGATCGGGTCGAACTCGACGCTGAATACGTATTATCATAAGGAGAGGAAACAGGTATGAAAAAAACGATCCATCTTGTTACGGTATTTGCCGCAATGCTTCTTGCGGCGGCGATGTTGTTTTTAGCTCTTCCGATCAATGCGATCGCGGCTTCCGTCAACAGCAGAAGAAAACTCGTCAACGTCGTCTTTGTGCTCGACGCGACGGGCTCCATGGGAGAAGAGATCAATAACGTCAAGATCAACCTCAGTGATTTTGCGACCTACCTTTCCGAATCCGGAGGGCTCGACGAACTTCGGTTCGGGCTCGTGGAGTACAGAGATATCGCCGAGGGCGATGCGACGGTCGTCTATAAGAATACGGCGGGATCCCCGTGGTTCACCGACGTGGAGGAATTGAAGAATAGGATCGGAAGTATTTCCGTCAGCGGCGGCGGTGACGGTCCCGAAACGGTATACGACGGGCTCGGCTACCTCGTCTGCGGCGCAGACCATGCGGACGCCCTTCTGTTCAATTCCGACGCATACAAATTTGCATTCGTCCTCACCGATGCGAGCGCCAAGGTAACCAATAACTTCGGCATCACCGGCATGAGCGACATGGTAAGCCGCCTCAAGGCCGCGGGGATCTATACTTCCGTTGTCTGTCCGACCGATTATGAGGACGATTACCGCCCTCTCTACAATTATGCGCCCGACGGTGCGGTCGTAGGGGAGGACGGATCTCCCATGACGGGCATCTGGATGAACATCAACAACAGTGATTTCTCCGTCAATATGCAGGAATTTGCCGAGAATATCCTCAGCGTCGTCCGTCCCGAGATCGTGGAACTTTCGCTCAATCTCGGCGCAAGGCATAACTTTGCGGCATATGCGGACGTTTATCTCGATGATCCCGGATCTGCAAGATATGCCACGGACGATCCCGCCGTCATCGAACTCAGCGACCTCATGCCCAGCATCGGTACCGCCGTCGGCGAAGGGAAATGCACCGTCACGATCACGGACGGCACCAAGTCCGTCGAAGTAGAGGTGACGGTCACCGAGGATGAGATCGCCGTTCCCGTCAAGGAACTCAAGATCTCCGCGGAAGTCTATGTCGGCGTAGACCAGTCCATTCACGTCAAGGCGGTCGCCCTGCCTGAGGAAGCCTCCGAAAAGGGCCTCATTTGGTCGGTCGTCGACAATACTGTTGTCGAGATCGAAAGCTATGACGAAAATTATTGCTATCTGAAAGGGCTCCGCTCTGGAACGACAACCCTTTCCGCACTCACCAAGGACGGCGGCTATTCGGGTTCCACCCAGATCACCGTCACGATCGATCCCATCATCCCCGTCGATGGCGTGGAAGTTTCGATGTCCGAATGCACGATGGAAGTCGGCGATTCCAAGACGGCGACCGCCTCCGTGCTTCCCGCCGAGGCGACCAACAAGGGCGGCTATTGGTATTCTTCGGATTCCGACATTGTCAGGATCGTCACTTCCGACAAGGGAAGCTGTACCTTCGAGGCGGTCTCCTGCGGCGAGGCAAGGGTCTATTACGTTTCCGACGAGGGCGGTTACAGCGAGGCGATCGAGGTCACCGTTCCCCATAACGCAACGTGGGTAGAGACAAAGACGCCTTCCTGCGACAGCGACGGCGAACGTTCCCTCATCTGCGATTCCTGCCACGAGATCCTCGAGACGGAGCTCATCCCCACCACGATTTCCCATGAAATGAGCGGCTGGACGCCCGTAGAGAGCGATGACGGCATTCTGAGAGAAGTTACGAGGTCCTGCATCCACTGCGGCAAGTTCGAAGAGAGAAAGAGCGTCGGCGTGAGCCTTTCCACCGAAGAAGTCTCCGCAAGATACGGCGATACCGTTGAGCTCAGGATCGGGCTCAAAGCGGATTCCTTCCTTGCGGGCATGCAACTCACACTGGACTACGACGGCGAATATTTCGATGTGCAGGGCGTTTCGCTCACTTCCGCCGTCTCTTCGCCTCTGAAGGACGTGACGGTGGACCGCGATTCGCAGAAGATCAGCATCACCTTTGCGGGGACCGAAAATCTGACGGACGAACTTGTGCTCCTTACGCTCAAGCTCAAAGTCGTCAAGAATGTCGTTTACGAGCCCGTGAGGGCGATCAGGCCCGACGCGGAAGGATATCTCGCATGTTATGCTTCCTTGGGCGGCGATCAATATCCGCTCGAAGTTTCCTTCGGCAGGGGATTCGGCGTCGTCAAGCTGCTCGGACCCGATCCGAACGGAGACGGCTCGCTCGACATCCGCGACCTCTTTGTCATGATGGAAGCTCTGCGGGCTCCCGGGTACGATCCCCATGACGAAGCGCTCATCGCCGCCATGGATTGCAATTTCGACGGAAGGTTCGACATTGCGGACGTGATGGAACTTCAAAACATTGTCGCCTATATGGATTAAACGGGTTCGCCGTTCCCCGCAGAGGGGAACGGCGATGTTTATGCCGCGATTTTGGATTTTTTCGGGGAAATTCCTCTCAAAGATTCGACAAATCAAAAAGGATATGGTATAATATGCCATATCCTATTTTTTGCAACCGACAGGAGCTATTTATGGCGAAAAACGAACAATTCGTATCCCAAATCGCGGACATCGAACAGGACTTCCCCCAGTGGTATACCGACGTCGTCTTAAAGACGAAGCTCGTCGACTACGGTCCCGTCAAGGGGACGATGGTCATCCGTCCCTACGGCTATGCCGTGTGGGAAAACATCCAGCATGAACTGGATTCCCGCTTCAAGGCGGCGGGCGTCGAAAACGCCTATTTCCCCCTGCTCATTCCCATGAGCTTTATGACGAAGGAGGCCGAGCACGTCGAAGGCTTCGCGCCCGAGGTCGCCGTCGTCACCCATGCGGGCGGCGAAAAATTGCAGGAACCGCTCGTCGTCCGTCCCACGTCGGAGACGATCATCGGCCACATGATGGGCAAGTGGACGGAGAGCTGGAGAGATCTTCCGCTCCGCCTCAACCAGTGGTGCAACGTCATGCGCTGGGAAAAAACGACCCGCCCCTTCCTCAGGACGAGCGAATTTTTGTGGCAGGAGGGGCATTCCGTCTACGCTTCGGACGAAGAGGCGGAACGCGAGACGCTCAATATGCTTCATCTTTACGAGGATTTCGCAAAGGAAGTTCTCTGCATGCCCGTGCTCACGGGAAGAAAGACGGAGAAAGAGAAATTCGCGGGCGCCGTCGCCACGTACGGCATGGAAGCCATGATGCACGACGGCAAGAGCCTGCAGTCGGGAACGACCCACTACATGGGGCAGAATTTCGCAAAGGCGTTCAACGTGCAGTTTGCCGATAAAGACGGGACGTTGAAATACGCCTATACGATGAGCTACGGCGTTTCCACGCGGCTCATCGGGGCGATCATCATGACCCACGGGGATCAGAGAGGGCTCGTCCTGCCGCCTCCCGTCGCGCCCGTACAGGTCGTCATCGTGCCCATTGCCCAAAAGAAGGAAGGGG
>CANRIY010000067.1 GCA_947630775.1 uncultured Clostridia bacterium
AGCGGATCTCATAGACCCACGGGCGTCCGTACTTACGAGGGGATTCTCTCGCCCCTTGCGGGGCTCGGAATGAGGGGATCGGGGGCTTACCCGTCTCCCTACACCGAGGCGTTGGGGCGTTGCATGCCCGCGCTGTCGATGGTGTAGTTCTCGCGGTAGATGAGTTCGCCGATGGGCACAAATTCAAACCCCTTCGCGTGCAAAGTATCGATGATGATGGGGAGCGCGTCCGCCGTGTACAGCCCGTTGTTGTGGCATAAGATGATGGAGCCGCTCTTCACCCGCGAGACGACGCGCTCTGCAATGTCCGATGCCGAAAGGTCCTTCCAGTCGAGGGAATCCACGTCCCACTGGATGGGATACAGCCCCATGGCGTTTGCCGTATCGATGAGAAGGTCGTCATAGTCCCCGAACGGGGGTCGGAAGAGCTCCACGCTTTTGCCCGTCACTGCCGTGATTGCCTCCGAAGAGGAAGTCAGCTCTGCGCGGATCTCGCTTTCGGAGAGGCGGGACATGTACGAATGCGTCGCGCTGTGCGTGCCGATCTCGTGCCCCGCGTCCGCGATCTTTTTGAGGTAATCCGCATGCTCCTTCGCCCAAAATTCCACGGTGAAGAAGGTCGCCCGTACTTTGCCCGCGGCGAGATTTTCGAGGATCTTGTCGGTATGCTCCACCCCCCATGCGCAGTCGAAGGAGATGGCGATCTTGTTGTCCTCGCGCGAGACATTATAGATGGGGAGGGAGCGGGCAGCGCTCGAATAGACTTCCACGGCGCCCGAGAAGTGTGCGCAGAGGAGCGCGGCGGCCGTCACAAATGCGATCGCGCCCGCCATGAGGAGCGTTTTGAGCCGAACAGTCAGAATCTGCATTGGCAATACCTGTATCCTATCATAGATTTTATGGGAGAAACGGGGAAGTCCTGTCGAAATCGGACGGGTACCGTCGATTCTCTCTTTTTCTTCCCTCTATATATATTCGCCGTTTTTTCGATTATGACGGCGGAGAGGTTTCCCCCATCCAATGTCAGGATAAAAAGAAAAACCCTCACGGGTCCTTCAATTCTACCGTGGGTAGAGCGCTTTTTTTGCGGAGTGGAGTTCCGCCTTCATAGAATATATCGGCAAATTTACAGAGTAGGTTGTATTTTCGTATTTCCTGCGGTATCCTAATATCGCAGGCGATCCTGCAAGGAGAAATTTTTATGCGATTCGATCTGTTTACGGACTCTTCGGCGAATCTTCCCGATCCGCTCGTCGCCGCACGGGACATCCGGGTGATCCCCTACACCTATCTTTCGGGCGACGCGGAAGCGCCCTGCTACTCTGACGAAATTCCCTTCCGCGAGCTTGCCCGCCGCCACTACCAAAGGATGCGCGCGGGAGAGGAATTCAAGACCTCTCTCATTTCCAAGGAACGCTTTCTCTCCGCCCTTACCCCTTCGCTTGAAGCGGGAAAGGACGTCTTTCTCATCACCATTGCCTCGGGCATCAGCGGCACTTACCAGCAGGCGCTCGCCGCGCAAAAGGAACTGGAGGCCGCCTTCCCCGACCGCAAGATCGTCGTCACGGACAGTGTGAACGCCTCGATGGGCGAGGGGCTCCTCGTGCTGCGCGTCGCCGATCTGAGGGACATGGGCGAGAGCATCGACGCTTGCGCCGAATGGTTCGAAACGCACCGCTATCAGCTCAACAGCTACCTCACCGTCGGCGACCTCAGATACCTGAGAAAGGGCGGGCGGATCTCCGCCGCCGTTGCGATCGCGGGGACGCTGCTCGGGATCAAACCCATTTTGCGTGCGGACGGCGAAAAGAACGCCAAGATCGTCTTTTTCGACAGAGCGCGGGGCAGAAAACGGGCGCTCGCGGCGCTCCTCGACGCCTTCGACAAGAACGTCCGCTCCCCCGAAACGCAGACCGTCGCCATCACCCATGCGGACTGCGAAGAGGACGCCCTCTTCCTTGCGGAAGAGCTGAAAGCGCGCGGCGTCCAAGAAGTGATCGTGGAGTATTACGACGTCTGTTCGGGCACCCATGTCGGGCCCGATACGGTCGCGCTCTTCTTTTGGGGTGCGGACAGACGGGGGCAGGAGAAGCCGAAAAAAGCGCCCGCCGGTCGGCGCGCGCCTGTCAATGCAAAGGTTTGAGCTGTTTTACTTTCGGGTGTCCGAAGGAGGTTTGCCGAAGGGGTACTTGTTCCTGACGCTCGTAGCGGTGAGGGCATAGACGGCCGTGGCGCCCGCGCGTTTGAGGCGGGAAGCATACTCCCCCGCCGTCGCGCCCGTCGTGAGGGTGTCGTCGATGATGACGAGGTTCTTCCCCTTGACGCCCTTTCTGTCAAAAATATGAAAACAGCCCTCGAGATTTTTCTCGCGCGCCTGCCGCCCGAGCGACTTCTGCGCGTCCGTCTCGCGGGTCTTGGTCGCAACGTCGAGGACGGGCAGCCCGCTGCGGCGGGAGAGTTCTTCGGCAATGAGGCGGGACTGGTTATAGCCCCGCTTTTTGTATGCCTTCTCCGTCATCGGGACAAAGACGAGCGCGTCCGCGTCCGAAAATTCTTTGAGGAGCGGCTCCATGAGCTCTGCAAGGGTGCGGCAGAGGTATCTGTGCTTCTTCGCCCGCATGACGAGCCGTGCCGCCTCGCCCTCATGGAGAAGCGCCGACCGCGCCTTATCGACGGGCAGACGCTTATATTTGCATTCGGGGCAGATCCCCTTCTCCCCCACCTTCCTTCCGCAGAGCGGGCAGACGTTGCCGTCGTTCCATGGAAGGACTTTGCGGCAAGGTTCGCAGACATGCTCCCCCGAAAATACCTCGCGCCCGCAGAGATCGCATGTGAAATTGTGCTCGTCGTCATAGCGGCGGATGCGCGCGGAGAGCCATGTGAAAGGGTTCATTGCCTGTTCCTTCTCTTCTGTGTTTTGGGCGGAAGGTTTGAAAAACGGCGGGGAAAAACCCGCCGCCTCTGTTCCTTAAAAGTCGTCTTCGTCGTCCTCGTCGTCGTCCTCGTCGTCCGTGATCGAATAGATCTCGTCGCCCGTGACGTATTCGAGGTCCTCTTCTTCCTCGTCGCCGTGGTATTCTTCTTCCTCTTCTTCCTCGTCCTCGGCGTCGTCGTCGAACTCGCCGCCGAGCGCTTCGCCGAGCTTGCCCATTTCCTCATCGAGGTCGTCCGTATCGTCGTCGAGATATTCTCTCCACTCGTCGTCGTCCTCGGGGTCGGGCTCTTCCACCTCGTACTCCGCCTTCTTTTTGCACTCGTCGCACATCTTCTCGCCGGGACGCATCATATTTTCGCCGCAGATGGGGCAGAGCTCGGTGGGCATCTCCTCCTCGACTTCCTCGATCTCATCCATATCGCTGCTCAGCCCCTTCATTTCCCGAAGGCAGACGTCGCAGTACTCCTGTTTTTCGGCGTCGATGTAGTTGAGTTCGCACCGCGGGCACTTCATATAATGAGCCATCTCTTTTATCCTCCTGTGGATCGGATATCCTCCCGTCACATCGGGCTAATAAATTATATTAGTATTTATTTTTTTTGTAAACTGTTTTTTTATACGTTTTCAAAAATTTTTTGGAAATATGACATGATTTTTTTCGGAAACCCCTCAGTCACCTGCGATCTTGCCCTCGCCCCTCTGGGGAGAGGGTGTCACGCAGTGACGGGTGAGGGGAAATAAGGTCGCCATGATGCCCCTCATCCGTCGCGCAAGGGCGGCGCGACACCTTCCCCCCCGAAGTGGGGAAGGCAAGAGGAAAACCTCCTCGAGGGGGAGCCGAGAGGGCAAAAAAATTCCCCCGCAACGCGGGGGAATCGGTCGTTTATTCTTGAGGTTTCTCTTCGGAACTCTCTGCAGGAGCTTCCTCGGCGGGAGTCTCTTCCGCAGGAGCCTCTTCAACAGGGACTTCTTCGGCGGGAGTCTCTTCCGTAGGCGCTTCCTCAACAGGAGTTTCCTCTGTGGGGGCCTCTTCCGTAGGAGCTTCTTCAACAGGAGCTTCTTCAACAGGAGCCTCTTCGGCGGGAGTCTCTTCCGCATCGTCCGAATAGACGTCTACGGAGCGATCGTCCGTGGTGTCGACTGCCATCCTCTGCACATGGGGCTTCTTGTCGTTCTCTTTCTTACGGGAGACAACGATGACAACGGCCGCCGCACCGAGGATGACGACAATCGCAATGCCGATCCCGATGAGCGCCCAGCCCCAGCCGGGGATCCCGCCCTCTTCGGCGTTCTCACCTTCGGCTTCGGGATCGGTCTCGGGGTCGACGTGATGTTTGATCGTGTTCTTCCAGTAGTCGTGGCGGGTCTGGAGATCGGTCTCCGTCCAGCGGCCGAGCTGGGTGATGAAGTAACTGCGCTGACGGTACTCCGTGTTCTGATCGTCGAACAGCTGATTGTCTTTGATCGAGAAGCTCTTATTTTCGATGAATGCAGTAAGCGCGTTCTTCTCGTCCTCGGTGAAGAGTTCGGTCGCACTGTCGCCCTTTTCAATCGATTCCGCGATGTTCTCGTCGAAGGCGGAACGGTCACCGGTGAGGAAGTAACACCTGAGCGCGGTCGAGAGATTGGTGTAGCCGAGATTCGAGATCTTTTGGAAGAGCCCCGGATCCTTGCTGTCCGTTCCCATGATGCTGTCGTACTTCTTGGTGAAGGCGTTCAGCTCGACATTGTCCATCAATTCGCCGCCGTCGTCTGCGAGGGAGACGGTCGCGATGTAGTTGAAGCCGACGCCGCCGAGATCGCTGTCGGTATCGGCATAGAAGAGCTGGGTGCCGATCAGTTCGAAGGGATACCAGCTGTTGAGGTGCTTGATGTTGAGGACCTTGGCGACCTTGTAGGGCTCGGGGTCGACGCCTTCGGGATGAATATTGTCGTAAACGCCGGGTTCGCCGTTGATGACGGCACGCTCGACCGAGACGCCCGTCCCGTTGGAGCGGGAGAAGTAGAGATAATCATACTCTTCCGTCCCCTGCGAGAGCTGTACGAACTTCGGCGTCGCGCCGCTCACGCCCTCGGCAACGATGACGTCCTCCGCCACCTTGCCGTCCTTCACGTCGACACGGTGGATGGTCGCGCCGCTCGTATAGACGTAGTGATGCTCCCCGTCCTTGATATAGTAGAGCGCCGACGTCGTCGCGTGCGAGCTCACTTCATACGCGGTAGCGACCTGTTCGAATCCCTTTCCCTTATAATTCTCGACATCGTTTACGAGGATGGAATCCCACGACCCGTCGATGTTTTCGGACGGAACAAAGTACAGGACGCCGTTGTTGTTGGAGCCGGGCGAACCGTCCCCCGCCTCTGCGGGCGTACGGGTGAAATAGATCCCGCCGTTCTGATAGGAGCGGAGCGTGTATTTGTACCCCGTCGGCTCGGTGGAGACGGAAGCTTCCGTCTTGGGGTGGGAGAATTGAAGCAGTTTTTCGTTGCCGCTCTGTTGGTTCTGGCTGTCGATCCCGTCGAGGACGATCTCGCCGAGATTGACGTAAGGAACCTCACCCTCGAGCTCTTCTTCGATATACGTCTCGTCGAAGGTGTAGGTATAGGGAGCTTCGGTCGCGTCCGCGCGGACACGGTAGATCTGGTTATAGTTGATCGTCGAGCCCGATTCGGCGGTGTCGAGCGAGTCGCTCACCGTCATCGTATAATAGACGGTGGGATCGGTGACGTCGTCCTTGTTGAACTGGTAGGAGCCCGCGTTCTTCACGAGGAGCGTTTCGGTCTCCGTCGCCGTATTATAGGAGTAGATGGAGCTGTTCTTGACATATACGACGTAGACCGTCTTGCTCCCCTCTGCCCCCGCTTCGACGAAACGGTAGGGGACCGTATTGTCGTCCACGCTGAAATAGTCGACGACGTCGCTCCCGTCGAGCTTGGCGCTCTTGAAGCTGAGGTAGTCCGTGAGGAGTTCGCCCGTGGTGGGATCTGGCACGTTGTTGGGCGTTGCGTAGTAGACGCGGTCGCCGAAGATGCAGATGCCCGCATCGTACGTGCCTGCGACCATGAGGGAGGGGATGACCGTCTCGACATGGCTGTTGTTATCGTCCGCGACGTCCCCGACGTCCTTCTTCTGAACGTCCGCGACTTTGACGCGCATGAGGGCGCCCTTGACGGGGGTGCCGTAGGTGTTGTCCGCCGTGTAGGATTCGCTGCCGTTGATGAAGTAGTAATAGTCCCCTTGCGAGCCCTTCTTCTCGACGACAAATCCGCCGTTGGAGATCACTTCGCCGTCGGGATATCCGTCGAGCTGGACGGTATCTTCCCCGCAGGCGGCGAGCGAGAGTGTACCTGCCGCCATCACTGCGGCGGCGGCAATAGCAATAAATTTCTTGAAACCTTTGCGCATAGGCTTTTCCTTCTGAAATGGCATATTTTCGGTTCTATCGATTCGATTTTAATTATATACTAAATCAAGGCTTTTTGCAATCAAAAACTTGCGAAAGTTAGACTTTTCTTGCAAAAAATTTTGCCTTACGGGTGGAAATCATGGAAAAATTCGGCATTTTCGAACTTCTCGACACCTTATCCGCCGTCATGCAGGGCGAAGGCGGACAAAATCAGCCGCCCGCCGCGGCGCCGCAAACGCCCGACACGGGCGATCCCGCCTTCATTCCGCCCCGCTATCCCGCCGCCCGAACCGAGGACGGGAAGGAGACGCAGGCGGTCCGCTCCCTCCTCACCCGCCACGACGAGATCGTAAAACGGATCGACAGGAAAAAGTGATCCCCCTTTTTCTATTGTAAAAACCGACCCCGCGGAAGGGTCGGTTTGATTTTTATCTCTTGGAGAACTGCGGCGCTCTTCTTGCTTTTTTGAGACCGTACTTCTTTCTCTCTTTGACGCGGGGATCGCGGGTGAGGAACCCTGCCTTTTTGAGGGCGGGACGGGTCTCGGGCTCAGCCTCGAGCAACGCCCTTGCGATGCCGAGACGGATCGCGCCCGCCTGACCTGTGTAACCGCCGCCGATGACGTTGACGAAAATATCGTACTTGCCTTCCGCGCCGACTTCGACGAGGGGCTGCTTTACAACATATTGCGTCGTACCCTGGGGGAAGTAATCTTCCAAGGGTCTGTCGTTGATCACAATGGCGCCGCTGCCTGCGGGAATAAGGCGGACGCGGGCGATCGCCTTCTTCCTTCTGCCCGTGCCCCAGAATTGCAATTTCTTCTTCAAATTCGCCTTAGCCATTTCGCTCTCTCCTTCAATTTAATTTCAGCTCTTCGGGTTTCTGCGCAGCATGGTTGTGTTCCCCGCCCTTGTAAACGCGGAGCTTTTTCAACATCTGGCGCCCCAAAGAATTCTTGGGAAGCATACCGCGGACGGCCTCGTATACCGCGAGATCGCTCTTTTCCGCCATCATGCGGCTGTAAGAGATCTCTTTGAGTCCGCCGATGTAACCCGTGTGATAGCGGTAGATCTTCTTCTCGAGCTTTTTGCCCGTAAGCAAAACCTTATCGCTGTTGAGAACGATGACGAAATCGCCTGTATCGACGTTGGGAGTAAAGGTAGGCTTGTTCTTGCCGCGAAGGACCGCCGCCACCTGGGAAGCAAGTCTCCCGAGCGGGACGCCCGCCGCATCGACGACGTACCATTTTCTTTCAACCGTCTCGGCGTGTGCCATGTAGGTTTTCATATCCGACTCCTTAAAACTTTGCAAGTTGTGTTTTTCACATTCATCAGGGCTTTTTGCGGTGATTTTCCCGCTTCTTGCCCGCTTACCCCTTTATTATAGGCACTCGGGAAAGTTCCGTCAAGCTGTTTTGAGTTGCGAAATCAAGATTTTTTCGGAAAAAGTTAAAAAAACCTTTTTTGCGCTGTTTTGCGCGCCGCTCCCTCGGCGCCCCTCTCAGGGTCCTTCCTTAGGGATGGCGGGAAAAGGCGACCATTCTATTTTTGAAGCCTTTTCCGCCTGAGCTGTCACGCCGCCCTTGCGTGACTGAGGGGTTTTACCGCGCCACCCTGAGCCGCGCGCATTCCTGATCACGTCACCCTGCCCCGCGCGCACGTTCTTTTTGTTGTCGAAGCGCGGCACGAGCGGGCACCGCCCGCAAATTAGCTTGCCGAAGGGGCACCACATTATAATAAGGTGATGCTTCGACACGCTCAGCATGACGTAATTTGGAACGTCGCGTTGGAGGACATGCCCTCGCGCTCCCTTTATTCCCGCCCTGGCGGCTCCAGTTTCTTGATGACGCGTGCGGGATTGCCCACCGCAACGCTGTTCGAGGGAATGTCGTGCACCACCACGCTTCCCGCGCCGATCACGACGTTGTCGCCGACCGTCACGCCGGGGAGCACCTTCACGCCGCCGCCGAACCAAACGTCGCTGCCGACCTTGATGGGCTTTGCGAATTCGAGCTCCTTCCGCCGCGCCATGGCGCCGAGGGGGTGCCCCGCCGTGTAAAACCCGCACTGCGGCGCGATGAACACGTTGTCGCCGAAG
>CANRIY010000068.1 GCA_947630775.1 uncultured Clostridia bacterium
GGGGGCGTGCGCGCTCGTCGTGCCGGGGATCTCGGGCTCCATGCTCCTGCTCATCTTCGGCTATTATAACCCGCTCGTCGGGCTTCTTACAGAGCATCTTCTGCACGGGCAGGACGTCGTGGTGAGTCTTCTCGTATTCTTCTGCGCGGGGATCGGCGTCATTGCGGGATTTTTCGGGATCTCCGTGCTCATGAAATATCTTTTGAAGAAGTTCCCGCGCGGGACGTATTTTGCGATCATCGGCTTTATCGTCGGGAGCATTCCCGCCGTGTATGCCTCCGTCATCCGCGAGACGGGAACGGTTTTGATGTCAAATCCGTGGTATTTCGTCGCCGCGGCGGCATTGCTCCTCGTCGGGATGGCGCTCTCCTATGCGCTTGTCCGCTTTGCGAGGAAGAAGCGGAAAGAATGATTTTTAATGAGCAAGCGCCCGTCGGCATAGCCGACGGGCGCTTGCTCATATCTGTTTTAACCGAAAAAGCTGTTTTTCACGCCGATGTAGGTGTTGATCTCCTCGACGGCGGCGTCCGCTTTCAGTACTTTGTAGTCTTCGGCTTCATCCGAATACGCGCCTTGGACGGCGGTATGCGTCGCGCCGTGCAGAACTTCAATCGTCACATCGTTCTTCTCTTCGAAGTCCTCCGCAAGCGTTTCGTAGTTTTCCGCCTGCACAAAGAGCATGGGGATCTCCGTCTTTTGCCGCTCCAAATTTCCTTCTGCGTCGCGGACGACAAGCCATACTTCCTTGAATTCGATATCATAGCGGCGGGAAGGTTTCGTGATGCTCACATTTTTGGTCTTGATGGGTTCGCTGTTGCCGTTGATGTAGATGGTATCCGCGTTGAGTAAGTTCTGTTCATCCGTCTTTTTTACGGATGTAATGCCCGAGATGTCGGAGAGGGGGAGCCACAGCGTATCGTAATCGAAGAGCCCGACCGTCTCCCTGACTTCCGCGCCCAAATATTCGCCCGTTTTGGAACTGTATGCTTCGAGATAGCCTTCGATTTTAAGGTCGTCGCTCTCCCGCTTATCCGCGATGACATACGTCATGTCACTGTCCGTATGAATGCGCGCCACCGTTTTGAGATAGTGGCCTTTCGTCCCGAAGAACTCATACAAGGTGCCGTCCGCGGAGCCGTCGCCGTTCTGATCGAACTCCACCTGCCATTTTGCGACGTTCATGATATCCAGCGCGGCCTTGAAGTGGGTTTGGCTCGTTTGATACTTGATCACATTGCCGTCCGAGAGTTGGACGCGGACGGTGCTTTCGCCCGTGCCTTTTTGATACCCGATCTCGACCGCGGCGGTCGTGAGGCGGATAAGCAGGGTATTCGTCGTCTCGGTGAGCTCGATCTTAAAGTCAAAATGCTCCGTAGTTTTTTCGAAGGTAGCGTAATTGTCGGGATGGTCGTTGATGAATGCCTGATACAGATCTACGATGGTATCCTGCGCCGCAATCACGTTCTCCACATATTTGGAAAGCGTTTCCGTGCGGGAGAGGACATCGTAAACAACGTTGAGCTGTTTTCCGATGAACTTGTTACCGATTTCCGAAGTCTGCACAAAGGTTGAGAAGTCGGAAGGGGACGCATGGCTTTCCATATTTTTCAAGGAGAGCGCCTCGGGCAGGAACAGCCAAACGTTCAGACGGGCGTTCCAAAATTCGCTCACGATCGAGAGCGCCTTGCCCTTCAGATCTTCGGGCTTCTGTTCGCCGCCTTCGCCGCCCTGTCCTTCGTCGGGTTCCTTATCGCCGCTGTCGGGGTCCTTGTCATCGCCATGATCGCCGCTGTCGGGGTCCTTGTCACCGCCTTGATCGGTCGAAGTGTCGGGCGTTTCGTTGTTGCTTGCGCCGCTATCGGAATTGTCGCATGCGGCGCATGTAAAGATCATAACGAGTGCGCAGAGCAAAGCAAGAATTTTTTTCATTTCTTTTTCTCCATTTGATTTAATTCGGCTTGTAATTTTTTGATCGTGCGCCGTTGATTGATCAGCGCAACGGGGAAAGATACGATACTTACGATGAGCGATACCGCCACGCCGAAGAGGGCGATAAGGGCGGAAAGACACACACTCAAAAATCCGAGCAAGATCTTTACCGAGATCGCCCAAATGATCCCGTCGAGATCGAGGGTGAAGATGACGCCCGGCATTCGGAAGGAGTGGAGGAAGAAGCACATGAATTCAAACATCCATTCTCCCCAAAAACATTGGGCGATGAAGACAAACAGCCACAACGAGATGAGGAGCGCCGCACACCACGCGTAGTCCCCCGATATGATCGCGGCGAGGAGAAAGATCAATGCCGTTCCTCCTCCGACGCTTCCGCCCCAGATGAATCCGCGTTTGAGAGCCTTCTTCGCATCGTAGAGTTCGGCGGACTTGCTTGTGAGCATATTCTTATGGTGGCATTCGGGACAGGTGATCTTCTGGCCCGAACGGTAAGTTTTTACATGATATTTTTCGCCCTGTTCGATGGGGCGTTTGCAGTCGTCGCAGTATGCAACGATGACGCGCGGGGGCGCGGAGACCTCCTGCGGAGCAGGCTGGGCGGCCGTAGCGGACACGATCTGTCCATGTACATCGTCATCACCGTTTGCGGACGCCTCTTGCGAATGCGCCGAAGCGATCTCGCCCTCCGCCTCTGCCGCAGCCTCCTGCGCCTGCGGCGGGGCAGTCTCTTTTTCCGTCTCGTCTCCGCCGATCAGATCGTCCGTGGTAACGCCGAAGATCTTGCTCAGGCGGTTGATGGTGATGAGATCGGGATCGGAGAGCCCGTTTTCCCATTTAGAGACCGCCTGCGCCGTGACGTTGAGCTTTTCCCCGAGTTCCGTCTGGGTCATGTTCAGACGTTTCCGATGGTATGCGATCCGTTTTCCGAAATCCATCATTGATCCTCTCATTCGTTTTCTTACTTCCATTATAGCACGGTTTGCGCCCAAAGGAAATTTTTTTGATTCAACCGCTCGTTTAATTATTAGAATGTTCGTTGAATTTTTCAATTTTCGGCAAAAGAAACCCCCTCATAGAGGGGGAGCCGTTTATTTCAGGAAGAAACGGATGAGTTTATCGTAGATTTTTTTGTAGGGCTGGTAGCGCATCGGAAGATCGATCCAAGTCTTTTTATTTACGATGCTCTTCTTGTGGGTGAAGCAGTCGAAGCCGTCTTTTCCGTGGTAACTGCCCATGCCGCTGTTCCCAACGCCGCCGAAGCCCATATTCGACGTGGCAAGATGGATCACGACGTCGTTGACGCACCCGCCGCCGAACGCGACGCGCGACGTGATATTTTGCACGGTCTTCTTGTCGGAAGTGAACAGATACAGCGCGAGAGGGGAACCGTTCGCGTTGATTTCGCCGATGATCGTCTCTTCATCGGTATAGGTGAGCACGGGAAGGACGGGGCCGAAGATCTCTTCCTGCATGACGGCGTCCTCGCGGGTAACGCCGCAGAGAACGGTGGGAGCGATGCGGAGATGTTCGGCGTCCGTCTCTCCCCCGCAATAAATCTTGGCGGGGTCGATGAGCCCGCAGATCCTTGTGAAGTGCTTTTCGTTGATGATCTTGCCGTAATCGGGATTTTTCAGCGGCTCGCTTCCGAACTGCTTTTCGATCTGGAGCTTTAATTCTTTCAAAAGCTGTTTTTCGACATTTTTATGGACTAAAATGTAGTCGGGCGCGACGCAGGTCTGGCCGCAGTTGAGGTATTTCCCGAACACGATCCGCTTTGCGGCGAGTTTGAGATTTGCCGTCTCGTCCACGATGCAGGGGCTCTTTCCGCCCAGTTCCAAAGTCACGGGGATGAGCTTTTCCGCGGCGTGCCGCATGACCTCTTTCCCGACGGCAACGCTCCCCGTAAAGAAGATCTTATTGAATGCGAGATCGAGTAGCGCGCTGTTTTCCGCCCTTCCGCCGAGCACGATGTTCACCCTCTCGGGCGGGAACACTTCCCTGATGAGCTCCGCCATCACCTTGCTCGTCGCGGGGGAGTATGCGGAGGGCTTCACGATGGCGCAATTTCCCGCCGCCAGTGCGTCGACGAGGGGCTCCATGGTGAGGAGGAAGGGGTAGTTCCAAGGGCTCATGATGAGCACGCATCCGTAGGGCGAGGGCTTTTGATAGCTGCGGGAGCTGAACTGCGCGAGGGGGGTGCGGACGCGCTTCTCCTTTGCGTACCGTTTGACGTGTTTCAGCATGAAAGAGATCTCCGCGAGCGTCATGCCGACTTCGCACATATAGCTTTCGGAGACGCTCTTGCCGAGGTCCTGTTTCAGGGCGGCGTTGATCTCGTCCTCGTGCGCCTCGATCGCGGAATACAGCTTTTTGAGGAGCTTTTTCCGTCCCTTGACGGGAAGGGTCGCGCCCGTCGCAAAATACTCTTTTTGCAGGGCGAGTTTTCCCGCGCTGTCGAGCTCGGGCGCCTTGCGGATGCCGCGGTAGATCTCTTCGAGCTCCCGTCTGTTCATGAGTTTGGGCACGGGATAGAGGGGATTCGCCTCTTTGTCCGCATGGCTTGCAAGGAGCGGGATGTCCGCCTCTTTAACGTCGAGGGAAGCGGGGATCCCCGTCTTTTCGTTGAGCCCTTCGATCCACGCAATGAATTCTTTGGCCGCCGCTTCGTTCTTTTTTTGGCTGCTCACGCCGCTCGCGCGGGCGAGTTTTGCAAGCCGCTTATAGCACTTCTTCCCGTATTTTTTCAAAATGAACGGAAGCAGTGTTGCGTTCGTTTTGCCATGGGGGTAGTTGTACATGCCCCCCAGAGAATGTGCCACGGCGTGCACATAGCCGACATAGGAGATCGTAAATGCGAGCCCTGCGTCGAATGCGGCGATCTGCATATTTTTTCTTGCCGTGAGGTCGTCCCCGTTTTCGTAAGCCGCAAGAAGATTGTCTTTGATGAGCGTCACCGCGTTGACGGCGCGCTTTCTCGTGAAGCGGGTCGTCGATCTTCCGATGTATGCTTCCACGGCGTGGGTGAGTGCGTCGAGCCCCGTCTGCGCGGTCATGGCGGGAGGGAGCGTTCTCGTCATCACGGGATCGAGGAGCGCATATGCGGGCGCGAGACAGAAGGAGAGGATCGTAAACTTATAGTGCGTCTTGTCGTCCGTGACGACCGCGGCGATCGTCGTCTCGCTCCCTGTGCCCGCCGTTGTGGGAACGGCGATAAAAAGGGGCTGTTTTCCCATGACTTTGAGGATCCCCTTCATTTTGAGAAGGGATTTTTTCGGCTTGATGAGCCGTGCACAGACGCCCTTTGCGCAGTCCATGGGGGAACCTCCGCCCACCGCAATGAGGCAGTCGCACCCGCTTCTTTGGTAGAGCGCGAGGGCCTCTTCGATCGCCGAGATCGTCGGGTTGACGGGCGTTTTGTCGAAGATCTCGGCAGAGATCCCCTGCGCCGCAAGGGCTTCCGTCACGGGATCGAGCACGCCGTGCGCACGGACGCCCGCGTCGGTGACGATGAGCGCCTTATGTTTTCCCTTTTCCTTGACGAGCGCCGCCGCTTCCGAGCAACTGTGGAGCTGTTTGGGAATGCGGTAGGGCATGAGCGGGATTGCAAGACGGAATCCCGTTTGAAACGTTCTGCACCAAATTTTTCTGAAAATATTCATAGTACACCTGCCATTGTCCAATTATAGTACGACCGAAACGGAATGTCAACTGATTTCATTCATTTTGTGAACTTATTTTTTTCTTGCAAAGGAAGAAAAAGCTCACGGCGATATGGATCGCGCACAGCACGCCGAACACGGCGGTGAGGATCCAGAAAGCCCTGTCCTGAAAGGGGCCGTGCCCGAGATCGGTCACGATGAGGCCGCCGACATCAAAGATGAAGTGGGCCAGCATGCACAGATAGACGTTGCCCGTTTTAAGGAGCATGACGGCGAACATACAGCCGAGCAGGAAGGTATAGCCGACCTGCAAGAGCACGCCGCCGACGTTCCCCGAAAAGAGATTCAGAAGGTGCATGAGCGCAAAGAGCGCGGCGGAGAGAAGGACGGCGCGCAGTTTTTTCGCGGCCGTTTCGCCGCCGAAAAGGGGGACGAGCAGGGCGCGGAAAAAGGTCTCTTCGAGGAGAGCCACGGAGAGGCATTTCAGGAGGAAAAGCCACAGGAGATCGACGCGGTCGAGGACGGCTTTTCCCCCGATGAGCGCCGTAAAGGGGAAGTTCACGATCGCGACCGCAAGGCAGGGGAGCGCCCAAAGAGGATGGGACAATTTCAGAGAAAAGCGGAACGGGGCGCCGTATCCCTTCAGAATGAGCAAAACAAGCAAAAACCCGCCTGCCGCGAGGCGGGGAACCGTTTCGCCGCACAGCCGCGCCGTCACATCGTCCGCAATGGGGAGAAACCCCGGCACGCCGAACAGAATGATGAGCGCAAGGCAGGGGAGAAAGAGGATCAAGAGGAGGACGTCATTCCGTTTCATGCGCAGGCGCCCCCTCGAAGAATTTTTTGAGCACGAAACGGTACAGGAGAAGATAGGCGATCCCGATCGCGACCATCACGATCGCCGTGAGCTGAGAGGGGCTCAATGCGGCGATCCCGGACGATCCTCTGTTGTCGTCGCGGAAGAACTCGATGATAAACCGCCAGACGCCGTAGGCGATGAGGTAGATGCTCGCGTTGTACGTCCCCTTGCGCTTCCAAACAAGCGTGAGAAGGACGCTCCCGAGTGCGAACAAAAAGATGGATTCGAAGAGTTGCAGGGGCACCCGTTTTTCAAAGACGCCGCGGACACGCATGGGAAGCCCGATGAAACTGTCCGTCACGGGGCCGTAGCAACAGCCGTCGAGCAGGCAACCGATCCGCCCGAACGCATGGGCGATGACGATGCAGGGCGCGATGAGGGAGAGCATGCGGTTAAATTCTTTGATGTGGCTTTGATCGCGGCAGACGAAATGCCCCGCGAGGAAATAAAAGATGAGAAAAGTCACCGCCGCGCCAATGAGTCCGCCGTAAAAGGTCGCCCCGACGCCCCATTCAAACACTCCCGTCTGGAGATAGCGGTACCAGCTCTGGAAGAGCGCCGCCGCCGCATATCCCGCGCAGACGGCGAGCACGGAGACGATCTCGGTCAGTGCGAAGACGCGGTAAGAGATCCCTGCCCGCCTGTAAAACACGCGGAACAGGATCATCGCCGCAAGAACGCCCGCGAGGATCATCCAACCGTATAGATCGAGCCACAAAAAAGATACGTCCGGTACCATACGGGTATTGTATCACATTCCTTGAAAAAATGCAATAGGGGCGGAAAACCTTTTTACGGCGCGAGCGTATATCCTTTCCCGAAGAGATTCCCCTGCAGGTAGGTTTCGGGGACGCGGCCCACGATCACGCTTTCGCAGATGAGCACTTCGGTGAGAGAGGCGAAATTGCTCGTGCCTGAAGGCATGACGATCGAGATATCCGCCACGATCTCGAGATAGATGGAGTGTTTCGTCTGGTTGATCCCGACCGATTCGAACTTCGAGGAGAAACTGCAGGTGACGTTGGAGATCGGAATGATCTGGATATTGATCTTGGGACCGAAGCCCGCCCACGCCTCGATGCCCGTAAACGCGCCAAGCGGGACGTCGATACCGCCTTCGCTCATCTCCTGCAAATTTTGCTGGGACATATAGGCGGCGTCGCGGGCGATGCGGTTGATCTGAAAGGAATTGGAAGTGATGGAGCGGATCTCGCCGTCCTCCCCCCGTTCCACATTGACGAGATCCTCGTAGCGGATCCCGTCCGAAAGGGTGTAATAGATCGCATCGTTGACGGCGACCGTCGTGATCGAGCGCATATTCGCCTCTGCAATGGATTTGAGCACGCCCGTTAAATTGACATGGATAATGATGACGATCAGAATCAAAAAAACGGCGACCGTGACGAGCACGATACGCCGTTTGATCTTTCTTCGACGCGAACGAAAGTTCCTCACACGGTATTGTATGAAAAGGCTGTCCGCTTCATGAAAACTCTTCGCCCGTCAGGGCGCGCACCAGCATTTCTTCCTCGGCGGAACGGGAGAAAAAGTCGCGGGCGGGCTCCCCCGCAATCGGAAGATCGGTGAGGATGACGCCCTCTTTCAAAACGAGCGCGCGGTGGGCGAGGATCGCCGCTTCATGGACGTCGTGAGTGACAAAGACGACCGTCTCCCGCCTTTCATGCCAAAGCTCGGCGGTGAGGGAGAGGAGGGTCTTTTTCAGGGATAGGTCGAGAGAGGAGAAGGGCTCGTCCATGAGGAGCACGTCATGCGGATAGAGAAAGGCGCGGGCAATGGCGGCGCGGCGGCGCT
>CANRIY010000069.1 GCA_947630775.1 uncultured Clostridia bacterium
GCGAGGCCACGCCTCCTGTCGCGGCGCAGCTCACAGTGCACCGCACTGTTGAGCAGAATTGCGCCGCTCCTCCCCTCGGGAGGGGGCTTCATGGCTCCTCCCAAGGAGGAGCTGTCGCCGCAGGTGACTGAGGTGGGCATCTCGGCTCCCCATCTTACGCGTCACCCCGAAGAACGGAGCCCGACCCTTGGCTCCCCCTCGAGGGGTGGGCAAAAATAAGGTGTAACGTAATTCAGAAATTCCTGAAACAAAAACGAATGAAACGATTGACAGAGCGGAAAAAATGTGCTACAATAAAACCACAACAAGGGTTGACCCTGCTTAGCGGTCAGCTCCCGAAGTTAAATGAATAACCGCTGGAGACTGGCGCGTCTAAGGGCGGTTATTTTTTTGCGCGTTTGATAGCGATGTACTCGATGTCGAAATGCTCAAGCGCTTCCGAAAGAAGCGTAATGAGCAGAATGAGCTCGAATAAGTTATTCATACTACGCACCCCCTTTTGTTGGAATATCTCACAATATCCCCCCTTAAGGGAGCTAACCGCCGAAGCAGGAACCCTTGTTGCTTGGGTTTATTATAGCATATGAGAATGAGGATTGTCAAGAAAAATAAGGTGTGACGTGATTTTATGACACCCCCTCAGTCACGCAAGGACAGCGTGACAGCTCCCCCTCGAGGGGGAGCCGAGGGGCAGGGCGGCGTTCTCAATTACGTCACTCAGTCCCTCCCCTCATTCCGAGCCCCGTGAGGGGCGAGTGAATCCCCTCGTAAGTACGGACGCCCGTGGGTCTATGAGATCCGCTCGCTTCGCTCGGGATGAGGGCAAGTGGGCGGAGCAGAGAGAAACGAAAAAGCCCGAGCGATTCGAAGGAATCGCTCGGGCTTTTTCGTACTTTGTTAACTAAGAAACGTCAGTTCTCCTTGTGGGGAAGGGTTGCAACCACATTTGCGACCGTATTCACCGAGGGGGCTTCCATTCCTGTGTCGGAAGAGGCGGTCTGATATTCAACAACTATCTTTGTCACATAAACAGAACCTGCTGCGGTTAATATCACGGATGAACCGCTAACATCTTTTGCTGTCCCGGTTTTCCATGTACTGTCTCTAAAGGAAGCATTCGTAAAAGTAATTGTTACAGAAACAAGCTCGCATCCACTACCAACGGAAATTGTCATAGTATTATCAACATAAATCCGGCCTTGCTTGTTACTATTATTATAAGCAGGTACATTCCCGTATGTATTAGTACCTATGTCAAAGGTAAGTGTTACGACGCCCTGCGTGACAGTCGTCAGATTGCCATTGGCGCTAAAGTAATCTGAAAATACAATTGTTTCTGTTTTCTTGACTACAGTTCCACCACCGGGTTCTGTTGTACCGCCACCGCCACTAGAATTCTTAGAATAGTATTCGATTTTTTGAATTCTGACAGTTTTATCATTTGCGGTAGTCTCTATGGTCACAGTTTTTCCCGTTCCCGTATCAATTTCAAATTCATCCCAAACTGATGTGCTCGTTAGGCTTTCGGTTGTCCCATTTATTACAATCGATTCCCCTTTGATTTGCTGGGCATAAATCTTAACCATTGACACATCACTCGGCACCGTAAACACCATCTTGGCTTTTGCTTTACTTGCACCAAGCTTGAAAGTATTTCCTACTCCATCGAAAACCTTTGTCGATTCAGTTAAAACTAACTTATAATTGTTGTTAGAATATGTTGTTTTCGACAAACCACCAGAATCGCTTGTACCAGAATAATCGGGATGGAATGACGCAAGCAGGATAGCCTCGCTGGGCTCCTCCCCGCCGCCGCTGGAATTGGCGGAGACTTTGATTTCGAAGGTTTTTGCGGAAGTGGTCTGACCGTTATAGGTTGCGGTTGCGGAGAGCTTCACCGTGGCGGCAGACGATGTACGGGTGATTTTGAGCGAATTGCTCGTGAGGGTGGCAACGCCCGCTCCGTCTTCGAGCTTCCATTCGTATGTGACGCCCGCTTCGTTGTCTGCGGGAAGCGTGACCGTCTTGTCCTCGTTCACCTCACTTTCGATTGTGAGCCCGTCAAGCGCGTCTTTTGCCGTTTGAAGGTCTTGTGCACTGGTATCAGTGCCACCCCCCCCGGGAGTCGTGGAGCCGCCGCCGTACTCAATCGTGATACTTGCGACTTGCGTTGCACTATTTGCACCAGTAAGATATAACGCAAAGAATGTGTCGTTTCCCGTTATATTATCCCATGTGAGTTCATTGAACCCAGTGCTTTTTGTTACTTGAATTGGCTTCTGGACATTTCCCGATTGAGTCATTCCGCTTGATGAGGGCGAAAATTTCGTATTTGAGGTTTGAAGATTCCAATAAAATTCTTTGCTTGCCTCTGTTTTACACGAAACAGTTACTTTTGTAATGGCAGCAGGCGTCGCAACATCGTTTATTATATATGCTTTACTGGCGTCCTTAAATTGAAGATTTTGGCCAGACGCATAGCCAAATAATTGGCCGGTTAATGTATGGTCTTTCCCGTCTGAAGCCTCCTTATCTGTAACGCTCCATTGATAAGAATTCTGTATGCTTCCAGTGGCCACATCGCCGATGACAGAGCCCTTCGTAATTATGAACGAGCCGCTTACTACCGGTTCTTCGCCGACGGATTTGACAGTGATCGTGATGATGACATCCGCATCGGAAAGTGTAAAGGTATATTTCTCGGTGGCATCGGGGTCGTCAAACGTTGCGACGTCGGGTTCGACCTCGAAAGTATAGCCTTCCTTTACAAGCGAAACCGTCAATTCGAACTTCGTGCCGACGATATAGCGACCCGCTTCGGGATTCAGCTCATAGCTTACCGCCGTCGTATCTTCACCCTTAACTTCCACGGAAACTTTGTAGAGTGCTTCGGCCGTAATCGTAATCGTGATGTCGCTCTTGCCAACGGAGAAGGTGTAACCTTCTTCAACGGAGCCATCAAAACCAACGGCGCCAGTCTGCGTAACAGTCACGGTGTAGCCGTCATTTGGAAATACATACAGATCAAATGATTCCCCGCTAGTATAATAGCCAGCCTCGGGACCAAGCATATAGGTCCCCGCCTTAAATTCTTGTTCGGTACTCTCATCTCCAATCTCGCCTTCGGTTATGACTTCGACATGATACAGTCTGTCGAGGGTAATCGTAATGGTGATGTTCTCGGCGCCGACGGTGAAGTCGTATACACCTGCGTCTCCATTCAGCACACACCCTGTCGCCTCGACCTTATTAAGGGCATATCTGGTATCTTGGAGCACATCTACCATTAAATCAACTTTTGTATCTTTCGTGTAGGTCTCAGTATTGGGATCAAGTTCAACGGAAACGATTTGAGCGACATTCGCTACGTCTTCGGCGTCGAGACCTACATAGTTGACGGTGACCTTGTATTCCTTCACCACGGCGGTCACGGTGAGCTTCGCCTGTTCGCCCCGATTCCCGCTAAGCGTATAGGTGAGGTCATTTATCGTTTGATAAGATGTCCATTCTCCGCCGTCAACGATCGTCATGGGGTACGTCTTTCCAGCGATCTCTAAAGAAAGTCCGGTCTCGACAATGGGTTCCGTAATATTTGACGTCAGACCGAACTTAAGTTGGACGGGCGAAGTTGCGGAAGCGATATCGTTAGAAACGGACAATTTCTTTTCTCCGACAACCAGTTGCGCCGCTTTGAGTTCTTCAACGGTAAATCCGCTGAGTTTTGCATAGAAGTCAAACTCGCCAGTCCCGGCGATAGTGCCGTTGTAAACGCCCGTGAAGACTTTCTTCGCCACGAACTGCGCCGTGACGGTGACGTCGGCGGTGACGGTGAGCTCGGTTTTCTCTTCGCGCGCTACCTCTTCTCCGCTCACGAGCCAACCTGCGAACTCATAACCTTCGGCGGCATTGGGAGCCTCGGGAAGGGTGACGGTGCCGTCTTTATCAACGGTCACGGCCGCAGGAGCCGCAGCGCCCGCTGCCGCATGTTCGCCGAGTACGTACGTCACGGTGACCTGCTCGACCCATTTTGCGGTGAGCGTGACAGTCATGTCGTCCGAAAGTTTGACCGTGAATGTGGTCACGTCGGCGCCGAGCACTTCTTCAACGGCGCCCATAAGCGTCCAACCGTCGAAGCGGTGCTTTTCATAGGTAGGCGTGCCGTTGATCGTGACGGTGTACGTCTCCGCGTCCTCGTTGAACTTCAAGGAAGTCGTGACGCCGGTTGTGCCTTCGCCTTGAACGCTAATGACAGGCTCCTTAGGCGTCCAATTCGCCGTATAGACTACGGTGACATCCTCGTTGGCGAGGTCGATCGTGAGCTCTACGTTGTAATCCATGGGAGCTCCGTCGACGGTGACAGTCCACTCTTTGAAGTTGTAGCCCGCCTTTGTAGGCGTACCGTTGACGGTGATCGTCGCCGTGTCGCCATTGTGAACAGCGGTGATATCTTTCCCGAAATCTTCGAGCAGAGCGCCGCTCTCGTCCTTCCAAACGAGCGTGACCTCGACCTCTGCGGTCGTCACGGTGATCGTGATGTTCTCTGTGCCGACGGTGACGGTGTAAGAGCCGTCCTGCGCCTGCGTTGCTCCCGTTACAGAGACGAGCTTGTAGCCTTTATCGACCGTAACGGAGAAGGTGAAGGACTCGCCTGTTGTGTACTGCTTCCCATTGAGTTCTTCGGAAAGCGTTGCGTGTTCCGCGTTCACTGTGACGGTGTAGAGCTTCGCCCACTTCGCCGTGACGGTGACGTTCATCTCGTCGGCAAGGTCGATCGTGAACGTTTTTGCCGTTGCATCGAGTTCGAGGGAAACGGCGCCGGAGACCGTCCAACCGATGAACTTACTGCCGTCGAGCGTGGGATCTTCGCCGCTGAGCGTGATCGTGTATTTCTCTTCCTTCAATTCATAGGAAGCCGTGACATTGCCCGTGCCGCCGCCATAGGCAACGGTCACAACGGGCGTGCGAGCCGTCCAATGCGCTTCGAGCGTGACGGAGCTGTCTGCCTTGTAGGTTTCTCCCGTGAGCTTTTGCTCGCCGACATACCATGCGTCGAAGTCGTAGCCTGTCTTGTGTTCGGGGGTCGGAAGTTCGACGTCTGTGCCGACGTCTACCGTCTTTTCGACCTTGCCCTGCGTATTGTTGTACTGATATGTAACGGTAACTTGCTGTACCCACTGCGCCGTGACGGTGATCGTCATCTTGTCCGCGAGGTCGACGGCGATCGTGCCGCCCTCTACGGGGAGATCGCCCGTCTTGCCGTTCACCTCATATTTCCAGCCGGTGAAGCGGTAGCCGCTGCGGGTGGGTGTGCCTTGGATCGTGATCTCGTATTTGCCATCTTTGAAATCGCTCTCCGCGGTCGCCGAGCCATTTTCGCCGCCCTCGCCGAGGCTGAATTTGACATTGACGCCGACGACATGCCATTGCGCCTCGATCGTCACATCTGCCGAGACGGTGATCTTGGTCTCCGCATCCGATGTGCCGCCCTTGCCGACCTTCCAGCCATTGAAGGTATAGCCTGTCCGTGCGGGAGCTGCGGGCAAGGTGTAGTTGTTCTCTCCGCCCTGATTGACGGTTGCCGTGCCGTCGGCCGTCCCGTTGCCGTAGACAATGGTCACGGTGAAAGGCTTTACGGTGACGGAATAGGTCGCGCTTACGCCGAGGTAGGTGACGGTGACGGTGTGGGACCCCGCGGTGAGGAACGCAGTGCCTTCCTCAATGCTGACTGTGTAGCCGCTGACTTTGACGGTTTCGCCGTTGAATACGGCGGTCACTTCGAGCCCTTCGGACGAGAATTCTTGGTTCAGGCGATATTCCGTCGTGCATGCGCTATAATTGAGTTCGAGCTTGGTGAGCTCCCAAACGACGGGTGCGCCGTTCTCTTTGTCTTCGTACCAAAAGTTGCCCTCTTGGGTGGGAGCAGCTTCGGAGAGGAAATAATGCGTTCCGTCCAAACCTTCGTACTTCCATTCGCCCGCAACGCCGCGGAAGAAGAATTTGACGGACACGCCGAGGTCCGTGAGGCCTTCATAATTTTCAATGCCCGCGGAGAGGACTACCTCGCCGAGCGTTGTATCTTTGAAGGCGTCCGCGCCGACTGTTTTAAGCCCTTCGTTGAGGACGACGCGCGTCAGGTTCTCTACGCCGACGAACGCGCCGTTTGCGATGACACGGACATCTGCTTTGAGCTGATATTCACCCCCCCCGAGCCGTGCGGCGTTGCGGCGGCCTTCGGCGGGTGCGGTGTAATTTTCCGCTTTGAGAAGGACGCCGTTGTTGTAGAGAACTTTGTGGTCCTCCTCGATCTTCCAGTTTTTTTCTGTGGTGTAATATTTTGTTCCTTCGAAGGCGTCTGCGCCGACGGAAGTGACGGATTCGGGGATCGTGACATTGTCGAGATTCTCGCAATCCTTGAAGGCGTTGTCGCCAATGGACTTGGTGCCTTCCTGAATGGTGAGGCTTTGAAGACTCGTGCAGCCTTCGAACGCGTTCGCGCCGACGGAAACGGAGCCTTGGATCTCGACTTCCTTCACCGTGGTGTTGCCTTGGAAGGCGCCTTCTGCGATCTTGACGTTCTTCTTTACGCCTTCTTCCACCTCGATCTGTCTGGGAATGACGATCTTGGTCTGGGTGGAGCCATCCACGCCTTCAACGACGACGGAGCCGGGGTCGTCGGGATTCTCTTTGTACTCATAGGCGACCTTTTCGCCGCAGATGGTGCATTGACCGTTTACGATGTTGTGCGAGGTGCCGTCCGCGGGGATCACGACGGTGAAGGCGCTGTGGCACTTCGTGCACATCTTCACCCCGATGCCCGGAATGACGCAAACAGCGGGATGCACTTCGTAGACATCATCGCCGAGGACATGCTCGCCATCCGCGCAAGGAGGAACATCCTCGCTTGCAAGAGCATAGCGCTTCACCGTCCCGTCCTTAAATGTGACGCTGAGCGCGTTTTCTTCCACTTCACAGGAGAGATATTCGGTCTCGACCCAGTGCTGTGCGTCCTTCACATAGAGTGTGCGGGAAGCGCTGTCGAAACAAATATCACCCTCTTCGCCCAGTTCCTCGCGCGGCGCGCCGCCGACGATGAGGACTGAAGCGTTTTCTTGCCCGGGATCCTCGTTCCCGGTCACCGATCCGCCGCAAGCCGTTGCGAACGCAAAAAACGTTACGCAGAGAAGGATCGCGACAAGGAGCTTTCTGAGATGCCAAGTTTTTGAGTTACTCATACAAAATCTCCTCCGCCCGCACCCGCAGGATACGAGCCTTATGAATCAATTATGATTTTACATGATTTTCACAATTCTGTCAATAGATTGACGTATAAAAATAGGGAATAAATTCTATATTTTATGGACGGTTCCGCAAAAGGTCTATCGGGGCTTATATGGTGGCTTTTATCGGGGCTTTATGGAGGCTTTGTCGGGGCACTTGCCGAGGCTCTTATGGAGCTCCTGCCGTGGCGGAATTTTCGCCCGATTTTTTGAAAAAAGGCGTGCAAAAACGCTTTACAGGAGCGGGAAAAGTCTGTATAATGCACAAAAGGATGTTCCTTGCCAAACCATCCGAAAAAAACAAGGAGGCTTCTTTCTTATGAAGCATGTTAAGGCATTTTTTTCCGAAGCGCGTCTGCTTCTCTCTTCTGTTCCCCCCCTCACTTTCGCCCTGTTTCTTTTGAGCGTCTTTGCGATGAACCTGCTCGCGAACAAGAGTATCGATCTTCCTGTCGGCTGGCTTGCCCTCGACTGCGGGATCGTGGTGTCGTGGGTGGCTTTTTTATGTATGGACGTCCTGACAAAACACTTCGGCCCGCGGGCGGCGACGATCGTCTCGGTCGCGGCGATCGGATGTAACCTGCTCGCTTGCCTCATTCTGTACCTCGCAAGCCTCGTTCCTGGCACATGGGGGGCGTTTTTCGACTTCGGTGAGCAGCCCGTCGTCAATGATGCGCTCGATTCGACATTCGGCGGGACATGGTATGTGCTGCTCGGGAGCACGGTCGCCTTTATCTCCTCGGCGGTCATCAATAATTTCTCCAATCTCATTTGTATATGGTCCAGCCAAATAAACAGAATAGTCAATTGGTTTTTTGACAGAGTCAAAAACAACATCCCCATCATCTAAAAAAATTTTTGCGTAAATCATTTTTTGCC
>CANRIY010000070.1 GCA_947630775.1 uncultured Clostridia bacterium
ACGCCAACAAGGTGCGCAAGAATCCCCTCCGCGTCATCTTGAACGGCCTCGGCAAGGACGCCGCAATGATTATCTCCCGCATCAACGGCTTTACCTTCTGCGAGACGGAATTCGACCCCTACACCGAGACGGTGAAGGTGACGAATCGCATCTCCTATTCGGACGGTCCCCGCGCGAAGGTCAACTGCTACGGCGCGGACAACGTGCCCGAGGGCGTCGCCATCATGAAGCTCGAGCATGTGGGCGTCTCCATCACGGGCAACTCCACGAACCCCACCCGCTTCCAGCACCCCGTCGCGGGCACCTATAAGAAGTGGTGCGTCGAAAACGGCGTGAAGTACTTCTCCGTCGCTTCGGGCGGCGGCACGGGCAGAACGCTCCACCCCGACAACATGGCGGCGGGTCCTTCCAGCTACGGCATGACGGATACGATGGGCAGAATGCACTCCGACGCGCAGTTTGCGGGCTCCTCGTCCGTTCCCGCACACGTCGAGATGATGGGCCTCATCGGCATGGGCAACAACCCGATGGTCGGTGCGACGGTCGCCGTCGCAGTCGCCGTCCAAGAGGGCATGAATAAGTAAAATTGCAATATAGAAAGGCGTTCCCGTTTGGGGAACGCCTTTTTTTGCCGTTTGGATGTCAGTTTATCTTCTTTTTCACGATCTTATACGCGACGGATGCGACAAGGATGAGCTGGGACATGATGAGGAGTACGATGGGCGTCACATACGAATAGGACATCATGGACGTCCCGTCTTGGAAGACGTACGAATCGAACATAAGCGTAAAGACGATGTTCAGAATGAGATTCGCGACGCAGGCGCCCGCAAGGATGGCGGAGAGGACGATCCCCGAAGATTCCTTTTCCTGCGCGATATTGCGGAGCGTGCGGATGAATACCACCGCCAGCAAGGCGAGAATGCAGACCTGCAACACCGCCGCGATGACGGCAACGGTGAGTTCCCCGGCCGGCGTCGGAAGCTGTACATCGTTGATGTACATGACCCCGATGACGGAGCATGCCGTGATCGCGTTGAGGTCGAGATCGATGCCGAGATTGACGTCGCCGGTGTCCGCGGCAAGGGTCGCAGAGATCTGGGACTGTTTTGTGAACAGGAACCCGAGAACGACGGGGATGATGCAGACGAGGGCGATAGAGGTCGTCACGATCGTCTTGGGATTCACGAATTCCTTTCCGCGGGAGGCGGCGAGAAGGGCGGTGCCGAGCCCGAGGAAGACTCCGCCGAGGGCGATCCCCGCCGTCGTCGCGCCGTTGAAGGAGAAGGAGACCTCCGCAGAGGAGACCGTTGAGGACGAGAGGGCGCTGACCCCCGCCCCCGCCGAGGAGAAGGTGTAGATCGTGCAGGCGGCGACGAGGAAGCTCGCATAAGCCGCCACGGCGCACGCGAAGAAGGGCCGTTTTTTGCCGTCACGCATTTGCTTCGCAAAGAAGACGCCCGAAAGTGTCGCGAACGCGGGGACGGCGAGGAAGGTGAGCGAGGCTATCACGGTACAGATCACAGTGGGAGTATAGAGGGATACTTCAAGGGGACCCGTGTCTTTCGTATACGCCGAGAGGATCAGACGGATGTCGTCGTAAGCATTGTAAAAGTAATCGTAGATCATCGCACCGTTTGCCGACATTCTGCCGTTTGTGGCGTTTAGCCCGATGCAGAAGACGAAGATAAACGAGAAGAGGACGGAAGCGAGCGCCAGTGCGCCGCCGCAGATCCCGAGAATGTCGAAAATAGTCTTCTTGTTCGGCTTTTCGGCAGAAGCGGCGTCTGCGGGAACATCGTCCGCAAAAACCGCGGGAACGGCCTCAGAGATCGGGCCGGACGCTGCGGGCAAAGCTACCGGCGGGGTGGGAGAAGCAGCGGCGGCAGAAGCGGTGAAGTGATGTCCGCAGATCATGCAGAAATTCGCCGCGCCGTCGATGAGCCCGCCGCATTCCGGACAGACTTTCTTTCCGTCCAGACGGTTGCCGCACTGCATGCAGTAGACGGCTTCCTCGGGGTTTTCCGCCCCGCAGGTGTTGCAGATCATTGTGAAACCTCCATGATAATTCGGGATGAATCTATTATAATGCCATAAAAAGGGTTTGTCAAGCTTTTCTTGCGTTTCTTCGGCGTTGTCGCTTCCGTCCCGCCTTGGCGCCCCCTCGCGTCATTCTTAGACGGTGAGCAGTACGTAGTCCGAACCATTCCCCCCGCGTCATTCTGAGCCGAAAGGGCAGTACGTAGTCCGAAATGCAATTCCCGAAGAATCTCGCGGGGGACACGCGTTACTGTTATGCGGCGAGATCCTTCGGGACATTCTTTCGCGGACTTCGTTCTTTCCTACTGTCTCAGGATGACGCCGCCCACTCCTTGACGCCCCCCGCGTCATTCTGAAGCGCCGCGTCCTTGCGGCGTGAAGAATCCCGAGGATGAAAGTTCGGACTTCGTTCTTCGGGATGTTTCGCTACGCTCGACATGACGCGGTAAACGTCTCAGGATGACGAATCGGGAATCCCCAAAAAACTCTTGCAATTTTCAAAAAGGCGTGGTATAATCGATCCGTCACACAGAGTTGAATAGTTTCCCGATTTTTGTACATGTTGTCTTTGGCAACATGTATCTCCCTATTTCGTGTATAAAAATCGGGAAAACAGGGCTTTGTGTGACAACAAAGAGATACATTTGCAGTGTGTCTCTTTGAGGCACACTTTTTTATTATGGAGGAGAACATGACAGGAGAGGAACTTGAGCGCCGTTTCAGGCACGATCGGGAGGAAGCGTGGAAGCGGGCGTTCGGGCGGCGGCTCACAAAGCTCATGCAGGACAATGAGGTGAGCATGGAGTACGCGGCGCGTCTTGCGGAGTGCTCAAAGGAGCGTCTCCAAGATCTGATGGACGGAAAAATTTTCCCGACCGTGCAGGAGTGCATGCGTCTCCGCTTTCTTGCCTACGACGGTTTGGAAGTCCTATACGGCATCAAGCAGCCCTGACGAACCGTCCGCCGAACATGTTCGGCGGACGGTTCGTTTGTAGTCCCTTGGCGCCCTCCCGCGCGAGACGCTGACACGCCGTCCTTGCGTGACTGAGGGGTTTTTGTCCCGATTACCCTGCGCGCGTTCTAAAATACGTCATGGTGAGCTTGTCGAACCATCACCTTGTTTATAATGCGGTGATCCTTTGACACGCCGCTTTTGGCAGCGGCGGCTACTTCGCGCCGAGGGCGGCGCTCGTGCCGCGCTTAGTGCAATAGAATGCGCGCGGGGCAGGATGACGTGATTAGAACCGTTGCCCACCCCCTTCTCGTTGCGGCGGCAGGGACCGCCGCAACCCCGTCGGCGAGGCACGCCTCCTGTCGCGGCGTCCCTCACAGCCCATCGGGCTGTTGAGGAGAATGACGCCGCTCCTCCCCTCGGGAGGGGGCATGTCCCCCGCGTCATTCTGAGCCGAATTGTTGTACGCAGTCCGAATGGCAATTCCCGAAGAATCTCGCGGAACGGAGTCCGTTCCTTGGCGCCCCCTCGAGGGGGAGCTGTCACGCGCCCTTGCGTGACTGAGGGGGTGTCGTTCCAAATCGAATGACACCCCTTCCGTCACGGCAAGGGCAGCCGTGCCACCCACAGCACAAGGCACGCCCTTCGGGTGCCCTCGAGGGGTGGGCAAGAGTTCGGACTCCGTTCTCCCCGAGATTTCTCCACTCCGCTTCGCTTTGGTCGAAATGACAGGGTTTGGAGAGGATCCCAAAGCCTCCACCCCAAAGGGGACATGCCTTGACTTTTCCTTTTTTGGAAAAAGGTTTTTCCCGCGGGTTTTGTAAAAAAGCGTCCGTAAAGCGCGAAATGCTTGACAAAATACATTTTCTGAGGTTATAATGATAAAATCGAGTGAGGAAACGGACAAGGCATATGGGGAAGAAGTTATCAAAACCGGTCAGGAAGCAACTGCTGAATATAGGGTTTCTTCTGATCCTCATCGCGGTCACGCTTATCGTGCTCTTTACCGCAACGGATATCCGTCTCCATGACATCGGCGTCTTTCTTTCGCGGTGCAATCCTTGGCTGATCGCCGCGGCGATCGCGGCGATGGTGCTCTTTATCCTGTTCGAAGCGGTCAGCCTGCACTTTATTTTGCGCGGGCTCGGCGAAAAACCCCGCTTTCACTCCTCGATCGTCTATTCGACGGCGGATACCTATTATTCCGCGATCACGCCCTCGGCGAGCGGCGGCCAGCCCGCTTCCGCCTTCTATATGGTGAAGGACGGGATCGGCGCGGGGAAGGCGTCCTTTTCCCTCGTCTTCAACATTGCGGCATATACCTTTGCGATCATCGTCATCGGCGCGGTCGCCGTTGCGGTGCGCCCCGGGTTTTTCTCGATGATCGACGGCTGGTTCCCGAAGTTCCTCGTCGTTCTCGGTTTTATCCTGCAGGGATTGCTCTTTGCCTTCTTCATCGGCTGTATGTTCTGGGGGAGCGCCGTCCGTAAGGTCGGGAACGGAGTCATTTGGCTTTTGACGAAACTGCACATCGTCAAAAAACCCGATAAGTGGAAGGACCGCCTTGCGCGGGAAGTCGAAAAGTACAAGGCTTGCCTCGGGGCGATCAAGCGCCACCCCGGCATGACGTTCATCAACTTCTTCTGCAACCTCGGGCAGAGGGTGTCCCATGTGCTCATTCCCTGTTTCGTGTTCTTTGCGGCGGACAGCAGCGTGAATTTTTTGGATCTGTTTGCCTGCTCCGCCCTCGTCACCATCGGATATAACTCCATTCCCCTTCCCGGGGGAGTGGGGGTCTATGAATATCTTTACCCGAGCATCTATTGCATCGTATCCGCACAGGAGGCATTTGTGCTCTCCGCGCTCATGGTCTCGCGTGCGATCTCATACTATATGAGCATGATGCTCAGCGGCGTATATACGCTCGTCTATCATGCCGTCATGATCCGCAGGAAGCCCAAGGCGGCCGAGGAGGCCGGGGGAGCCGAAGTTGCGGAGAATGCGGAGCCTTCCGCAGAGGATCCCGTCCCGCCCGAAGAGGCCGAAGGGGAGCCCGCAGAGGGAACGGAAGACGGAGAAATACAGATTGGAGAGAATTATGAAGAAAACGGGGAATCCGGAGAACAACCAAGCGGTCAGGGGTGAGGGCGCGAAATACATCGTAGGGTTCTATCACTACGGTGTCATTCTCACTTATCTTTCCGCGATCGCGGGCGTCGTCGGGATCATCCTGTCCATGACGGTGAATCCCTTCTGGGGGGTCGTGTGCCTGCTCGTCTCGGGGCTGTGCGACGCCTTCGACGGCGCCGTCGCATCCACGCGCAAGAACCGCACGGATGCGGACAGGCTGTTCGGCACGCAGATCGACTCTCTGAGCGATCTCATCGCGTTCGGCGTCGCGCCCATCTTTATCGGCATCGGGCTCGGAATGAAGGAGTGGTACTTCTTTGTGCCGCTCTGCATCTTCCCGCTCTGCGCGCTCATCCGCCTTGCATATTATAATGTTACCGAGGAGACGCGCAAGAAGGGCAAACGGGTCGCCTTCGAAGGCCTCCCCGTCACCAACGCCGCCATCGCGATCCCCGTATTTTATCTCGTCGCGACGATGTTCACGTTCATCTCGCCGCTCACGGTCAAACTCGTCATGCTGTTGGGCTTCTGCCTTACCGCATTCCTCTATGTTTTGCGCTTCCACATGCCCAAGGCGGGGATCCGCGGGCTCCTCATCGCGATCGGGACCGTCACCGCGCTCGTCATCACGCTCGCCCTCGTCAGAACGTACGTCTGCGGCGTGCCGCTCATTTCCCCCGTTTTGCCATGAGGGAAACTGTCGACACAACCGTCATACAGCCCGACTGGCTGTACAGATCGCGGCTCGGCGGCCTCTTTCTGCGCCTGATCATCCGCCCGTTCGTCTCCAAGATCGCGGGCTGGTTTTTGGACAGGCGCATCTCCAAGCCGCTCATCAAGCGGTTCATCAAAAAGCATAAGATCGAAATGGGGGACTATCTCCCCGCGGAATACAAGAGCTTTAACGACTTCTTCACGCGGAGGATCCGTCCCGAGCTCCGCCCCTTCGACCCCTCGCCCGAAGCGCTCTGCGCCCCCTGCGACGGCGCCGTGACCGTCTATCCCGTGACGCGGGAGGGGAAATTCACCGTCAAGGGGTTCGAATATACCGCGGCGACCCTTCTCAAAAACGAAGCGCTCGCGGAGCGGTATCTCGGCGGGCTGTGCGCCGTCATCCGCCTCACCGCCAACGACTATCACCGCTATATGTTCCCCGACGGCGGGACGAGAGGGGAGCACGCCTACATCAAGGGCAAGCTCCACACCGTCCGTCCCTACGCGCTCGGACGCCGCCGCGTATTTTCCGAAAATTGCAGGGAATACACCGTTCTGCATACCGAACATTTCGGCGACGTGGCGCAGGTCGAGGTCGGCGCGATGTTCGTCGGGCGGATCGTCAACGAGGAGAAGGAGACCTTTTCCCGCGGCGAAGAAAAGGGCAGGTTCGAATTCGGCGGCTCCACGGTGATCTTGCTTCTCCCCGAACATGCGGCGGACCTCGACGAAGAATTTTTCGAAAATACCGCGCAGGGGAAGGAGACGAAAGTCCGCTGCGGCGAGTGCATCGGCAGGGCGGTCCGCAATATCTTGTGATGTTTTGCCCTATGCGCCACAATTCGCTCATTTTCGGCAAAAAAAAGAGAAAATTTTACAAAAAAGCCCCCTCAAATCGTTGACAGGGGGTGATTTTTTTTGTATTATAGATACGCTGTGTCATTGTGCAGTATAGGGTTGAGACGGGAAGTTACTGAAAAATCGAGGTGAAAAGCCCCTCGGCAGATAATTTCCGTTGACAAATGTGGGGGCTTGACCCCTGCGACGAACCGAGGCTTTTAGCGGAAGCACGGAAATCGTGTTTTTTTGATGAGAGACCTCGATACGCACGGACGCGTTGACGCAGTGAAAGAATAAAGTTCGTAAAAAAGGAGAAAAAATCATGGCAAGCCAAAAGATCAGGATCAAACTCAGCGCTTACGACCACGCCCTCGTGGACGAAGCGGCACAGCGCATCGTCGAAACGATGCAGAAGGGCGGCGCAAAGATCTCGGGACCCATCCCGCTTCCCACGGAGCGCGAGATCGTCACCATCTTGAGAAGCCCCCATAAAGATAAGGACTCGCGCGAGCAGTTCGAATGCCGCACCTACAAGCGCATCATCGACATCTACTCGCCCAACGCGAAACTGCTCGACAGCATCCACCTCCCCGCGGGTGTGGACATCAAGGTAAAACTTTGATCCAATAATACTGAAACAAGCCTGCCCTTGCGGCGGGCAGAAACGGTATTCAGGAAATATATTTTAAGGAAAGGAGTGAACTTTATCAATGAGTAAAGCAATCATCGGCCGCAAGGTGGGTATGACCCAGATCTTTGCGGAGGACGGCAAAGTCATCCCCGTGACCGTCGTCGAGGCAGGCCCCTGCCCCGTCGTGCAGGTCAAGACGGCGGAGACGGACGGCTACGCGGCGCTCAAGCTCGGCTTCCTCGAAGCGAAGGAGAAGACGCTCAACAAGCCCCAGCTCGGCCAGTTCAGGAAGGCGGGCGTCAAGCCCTGCAAGTACCTCAAAGAGGTGCGCGGCATGGAAGGCTACAACGTGGGCGACGAGCTCAAGGCGGATGTCTTCGCGGCGGGCGACAAGGTGGACGTTTCGGGCGTCAGCAAGGGGCACGGATTCACGGGCGTCATCAAAAAGTGGAACCAGCACCGCTTGAAGGAAACGCACGGCGTCGGCCCCGTCCACAGGGAGCCCGGCTCCATGGGCGCGAATTC
>CANRIY010000071.1 GCA_947630775.1 uncultured Clostridia bacterium
ACTCTAAGCACGGCACGAGCGGGCACCGCCCGCGAAGTAGCGCCGTCCTTGGCGCGAAGTAACCATCACCTTATTTATAATGCGGTGATCCTTCGACACGCCGCAAGGATGCGGCGGCTCAGGATGACGTAATTAGAATGCGGTGATCCTTCGACAGGCTCAGGATGACGTAATTGGGATGACACCCCCTCAGTCTCGGCTGCGCCTTGACAGCTCCCCTATGATGGGAGCCAAGATACAAAATTACTCCCCCGACAAAGACAGTCGGGGGAGCTTTCTTGTTGTTCTCTTAGATTGCGTCGAAGTAATCGTCGCCGAAGAGCGCATTGAGGATCGTCTGCGCATAGACGCGCGAAATGAAGTCGTTCGGATGATTGACGTTATTTCCCGTGCAGTCGCAGAAGCGCTTGCCCATCGCATAGACGCTTCTCACGCAGTCGAGGACGTTCGCAACGCCGATGTTGCCATACTCCTCCGACAGCTCGATGAGCGCCGTCTGGAATGCCTCGTAATCCTTATTATAGAAGTACGTATCGGGATTGGCGATCATTCCCGAGACGAGCATGATCTCCACGTCGGGATTTTGTTCTCTCGCCCGCTTGATCATTTCACGGATATTCTCTTTATAGGCCGACGAATCCGGGCCGTCGTTCATGCCAAAGGCGATGAAGAGTAGATCGGGATGATTGTTGAGCACGCGGACGGCAAAATGATCCCCTTCGCCCGCTTCGATGCCGCCTGCCGCGCCGCCCGTTTTCGAGGCGCCCCAGTAGGAATCCGTTCCGCCGACCGCCGTATTCGTATAATTGATCTGCGCGGAAGGGTAGCGGGCTTTGAGATAAGAGCGCACCATCTCGGGATAGCTCTCTGCATGGGGGTCGTAACCCACGAAACTGCTCGAATTGGCGCCCACGGTGATAGAATCGCCGTAAAAGAGCACATTCAGGGACTGGCCGCTTACGAGTTTTTCCATCGTCTTGGGGAATTTTGCCGTTTCATCGCGGGGAAGCTGCCACTCGCCCGCATCACTGTGGCGATAGGTGACGACGACCTGCCTGCGGATGATGTCCGACCCTTCGGCGAAATAGATGTTCCCGCCGTATTTATAAGCCTGCGTATTCGATCCCCCCTCCGAGGGGTAGTAGTCCATCTGATCCATATGGGGAATGGTCGTCGTGGCAGGCGGGAGACGGATGGTCTTGTCTCCCTTTGTCCATGTATAGTCGGTCCCCTCGCGATAGGTCGTCTTCAGGTCGTACGACATCACGGAGATGATCTCGTCGGGCGCGTACATGAGCGGCGCGGAATAGTCGTCGTCGCCCGCAAACCACAGGGTCTCGTTATAGACGACACTGCCCGTCCAAAGTGGTTTGAGATATGTTTTCAGATCGTACCGATGATATTCCATAAGCTCCTCTTTGTTGTCAGGCTCCTCGTCCTCTCCGCCCTCTTCGGGATCTTTCCCCTGTTCTTCGGGGTCCTTCTCCTGTTCGGTGTTGGTATCGCCCGTATCCTTATCTTTGCCGCCTTTGTCAGCCGTGCCGCACCCCGCGCATACGCCGAGCGCCATAAAAAGTGCAAGCAGAATCGAAAGTCTCTTTTTCATGTTTCCTCCTAACTGATGAGTGATTTGCCCGAAGTTACGATCCTGACGCCCGCGGGAGCGTCGATCTTTGTTTGGATCCCGTTTTCGGTTTTTCTGTGCTCGATGTGCAGAATGCCGTACGGCGTGGGGAGATCCCCTTCCGCATAGCTCAGTCCGCAAAGGTCGGGAACGACGGCGACCGTTTTACAGCCCGCTTCCAAGATCCTGATGCCGAGCACAACGTGCATCAGGAAGGGAATGGGCCCGCATGACCAGCCGTGGCAGAGGCTGTGGCGGAATCCGACATAGCAGAAGGCGCCATAGTCCCCGTGGATGTCCTTTTCGCCCGCCTTGGGAAGGGCGTCGATCCTGCCGCTCCCCTCTTTCCAACCGACAGAAAAGTCCTCCCAGAAGGTACGGGCGCCCGCGTCGAGCATGCCGCCGTAGTACTCCTTCATGAAGGAGAGGGCCTGCTCTCCCGCTCCCGTCTCGGCGAGCGCGCGCAGGATGTAGTAGCTCATGAACGAGGACATCCCCTCCGCGCCGTTGCGTGCAAGAAAGGCGGCGGTCTCCTCTTTCCCCGCAAGTCCCGCAAGGGCGCGCATCGCCATCGCCTGTTTGCTCTTTTTGACGGTAGCTCTGTGCTTTTTGACGCGGGAAAGGATCGCCGCCGCGGGGGTAGTGATCCCCAAAACTTCCGAAAGCGTTACCGCCTTCTCCATGGCGAGCGCCACAAGTCCCGTCTGCCCCGCGACCTCATCCTCCTGTTCGTGGGTCGGCCAGTCGAGAAAATCGTAGGAAAAGTGCGTCGAGCCGTCCTCGCCGACATAGCCGTCCACCTGACGGAGAAGCTCCAAAAAGTAGTCGGAAAACTCCTTCACGGCCGCAAGATCGCCCGTATGCGAATAGTAGTCGTGGAGATCGACGATCCACCAGAGCGAATAGCAGGGAATGCCGTTCATCCACCCGGGCAGCGGCGTCTGTTCCACCGCGATGCGGAGGCAGTTGACGACGCTCTCCGCACTGCCTGTCACGGAGAGCAGCCCCATGAGTTCGGGGTGTAGATCCCCGATCCAGACGAGGCGGTCGCGCTTGACGCCGTCCCAGATATAGCCGTTCTGCACGCAGCAGAGAAGGGTCTCGCGGGCGGTCTTATAAATTTCGTCCACGCGCGGGTCGCTGCAAGTAAAGCTGCCCGTGATCGGAAGATCGGCGCGCTTATCCACCGCAACGGCGGCTTTGAGGGAGACGGGCTCCTCTGCGTCGATGCGCAGAAAACGGAAGCCCGTATCCCCGTATACGCCGTCCGAAAGCTGGGGAAGCGAAATGCAAAAATCGCGCAGGGCGTGATCGTTTGTCGCGTTCTTTTCGCCGAGCTCGGCATAGACTTCCGCGACCGATTCGCCGAAGCGGAGCCGCACGGGAACGTTGTGCTCCGAAAAATAGGAGAGAAGCCGCACGCCGCCGACGATCTCCCTTCCGTAATCGAGGACGAGATATCCGCCGCGGGCGAACTCCGCCGTCTCTTCCCTGCCGATCCCGATCTGCATCGTGGCGGGGGAAAGTAACCTTGTTTCATTCTTTACGCCCTCTTGCGCGACGATGCGCTCGGGCAAAACTTCGTAAATTTTCATCTGTTTCTTATCACGGGGACTTCCAAAAGTCCTTGTTCAATGAGCCGATAGTCCTCGCTGAACTGTTCGGGCGGGGGGCAGAATTCCCCGAACGCGCCCCTGCTCTCGCCGACAAAATGGGACGGCCCGAATTTGTTCCTCTGTGTGATCATGACGCTGATTTCAAGCCGATCCTTGATGTGCACATCCGCCGCAAAGGGACGGAAGGGAAGGGTCTTGCCCTGAATGCGCACGAGTGCGCCGCCCACCCGTCCGAGAGAGACATGATAGTCCCCCGCCGCGTGCGGGATACGGTAGCAAAGTTCGCCGCTGTAAAAGGGCAGCCCTTGCCCCGAAATATCGCCGATATGCAGCGTTTTTGGCAAGCGGCAAAGGGTGACGGTATGGCCGTCGACGCGCACGCCGAACCTTCCTTTGAGATACATCGCCTCGACGGGCGTGTCCTCCTCCATGGGGAAGGCGACCTCGAGGATGTTTTCCCCCTTGTGAAGTGCGGAATGCGGCAGATCGAGTTCAGCAAAACAGTTGTCCCAACCGCTCGCGCGCGGAACGCTCTCTACCGCAACGCCGTTGAGAGTCACTTTCGCACCGCGGATGGGCTCCCAAACGAGAGTGAGCGCGGGCGGAAGATATTCCGCACGGAAAGAAAATCGCAACGTCGTCTGCGCGCCGCAGGGCTTCACCATGCCGAACTTTTTGCGGAACCACGGCTGAATCGCCTCGGGCGTGCGGCGGGGAAGCCCCAATGCGTCGCGGAGCTCGTCGTCAACGCGCAGGATCTCGCCGTAGCCCGTCTTACCATTGACGGTGTAGGCGGCGAAGTCGAGCACGCAGACATTCGGCTCTTTGAGAAGGTAAGGATAGTCCATGTCCGCCAACCTTTCCGCGATCGGATCCGCGGCATGGTGGCAGGTCGCGGGCATGGGTGCCTCATTTTTCGTTAAAACAAGTAAAATCTCCTCTCCAGCGTCCAAATCGGCGGGGATCTTGGTCATGGTGCCGTCAAATTCTGCCGCGAAGGGAGCAATCTTGCCCGTTCGCGCGTCACAGCGCTTGACGGAATACTGCCCCTCAAAGGTAAATTCATACGCTTTTGCCTCCTTTTCAACGGAGACGGCGGCAAAGTACATCCTCCGCCCCTCGGCGGCAACGTGCGTATACGCCTTCCCCCCTTTCACCGTAAACGGGAGGGAGAGGGCGGCGGGGAGATCCCCCTCTTCGACGCATTTTACCCCTTTCAAGCAACGTTTTGTGCTGAAACGCTCTCCGTCCCGATACTTCGGAAGGTCGCCGACGGCGAGCACTTCGCCGCCCGCACGCATGAACTTTTGAAGCAGCGCAACGGTGGACGAGCGCAGAGTGACGTTCCCCGCGAGGAGAACTTTCGGGTAGACCGCGTTCCCGACCCGAAGCACCGCCCCCGTTTTCGTGCGGGAGACGCGGGCGAGGCGGGACATCATCTCTTCGTCCCCGAAGTCAAAGGCGACGCCGCGGTCCGCGAGGAGATTGCTCACGCTCCAATAGCGGGTCTCGAGGGCGAGATAGTCCCGATCTTTGGGGACGAAACAGTTATTGTATCCTTCCATCCGCCCCATGCCCCACGCCGATTCGACGGGATGGATCCATAAAAGCTGCGCCTCGCGCTTGCCCTTTGCAAGAAAAACGTTGAGGCGGGCAAAATAGTCCTCGACCGCCCGATAGTCCTTCCACCAAACACTTTGGTGGAGAATGCTTGCGGGGTAGTCGCGCTTGGCGATCCCGGACATGGTATACATGCTCAGGTGCGTACAGCGGTCGTTCACGCCGAAAAAGGCATGCCAGTCGCCGATGCGCTTGTAGGTCGTGAAATCGGACTGCCAACCAATGACGGCGTACATCTCCGAGAGCACGCCGCGCTTGCCGCACTGCCGCGCCACGGACGCCGCCATGAGCGGAACGGCGATATTCGTGCTGTTCGCCGTGAGGTTGTCGACGCCGGGGATATCCATATATTCGTAAAACCGCATGGGACTGCCGCAGAGGGTCGTCATGGCGGAGAGATTGTCCTCATGCAGGATATGCCCCGTGAAGGCGACGCCGTGCGAGTCGCACCATGCCTTGTAAGGTTTTGCGTAATTTTCGAGAAAGAGAGACGTGAGCGTTTCCATATACCGCCACGCCGTACGGGAGAAGCTCTCCTTGCCGCGGAAAAACAGCTCGGGGAGATGTTCTTCAAGCCGTTCCCCCCACTTTTCGAAGTAAGCGGGAAAGAGCGCTTCGGTGTAGGGCGTGCGCCGCTCGGCGTCCGCGCCGATGTGGGCGAAGCCGTTGAACACCGCGCCGCGGTTGGGTTCATCCGTAAAAACGCCGTCCACGACATCGCCGATCCGCTCGCCCATCTTCTCGGCATATTTGTCGAGCGTGATGTGCAGAAAGGCGTCCGTCGCTTCCTTTTTCAGGGCGTCGAAATAGGAATAGCCGTTGTAGACGTCCTGCGCTTCCCTCTCGCGCACCGAAAAGACGGCAACGCTCCCCCGTCCCTCTCCGCCGCAGGGCGAAAAACGCACCATGCGATTCCCCTTGAATTCGACGGAGAACGCCGCAATGTCGCCCTCTTCGGGCGTGACTTCTTGGGCGGAAACCACGCGGACGGTGAGATATTGCCCGCGGTGGGCTTTTTCCATCGTAACATATCCGCCCGCAACACCGGACGGATAGCGGTCTTCGTCGTAGAGCCGTGCGCACATGCCGTGCTTTTTGAGCTCATCGGCGCAGACATTCATGAGTCTGAACCACTCTTCGGAGAGATACTCCGTAGAAAGTCCCGTGCGGGAATGGAGATAGGCGCCGCCAAAACCCATTTCCGCCATAATGCCGATCTGCCGCTTCAATTCCTCCTCTTCAAGGGAGCCGTTCAGCGACCAAAACGGTTTTGCCCGCATTTGAGCGGGCGGATTCCGAAAATATTTCATGAAAAAAACCTCTTTTACCCGATGAGGGCGTCCTTGCGGACGCCCTGTATCGGGGGAAGTGCGGAAAGTTAGTTCCGCTGTTTACGAACTGCGATCACAACGACTGCTGCGCCGAGAAGGGTCACAAACGCGATGATCATGCCGGAGACGGAGATGACGGAGCCGCAGCCCTCATCCTCAGCGGGCTCATTGCCGTCGGGATTCTCGGGGTTCGCGGGCTGATCGCCGCCGGGCTGTTCGCCGCCGGGACCGGGCTCAACGGGTGTTTCGTCCTTCGTCCAGTGCGCGGTAAGGGTGACGTCCTTCGTCACGGTGTACTTCGCATTTGCGTCGCCGGCCTTCGTCGTTCCGTCGTACCAACCGTCGAACTTGTAGCCTTCTGCTGCCTTGGGAGCTGCGGGAAGGGTGATCTGCGCGTCCTTATTGGCCTTCTGCTCGTTGGGAGCCTTTTCGCCTGCCGCCGCGTGGTCGCCGACCGCAAACTTCACGGTGTACTGCGTTGCGGGAGGAGTCGTCCCTTCTTCTACCCAGTGCGCGGTGAGGGTGACGTCCTTGGTTACGGTGTACTTCGCACCTGCGTCGCCCGCCTTGGTCGCTCCGTCGTACCAACCGTCGAACTTGTAGCCTTCTGCCGCCTTGGGAGCTGCGGGAAGATCGATCTGAGTATCCTTATCCGCCTTCTGCTCGTTGGGAGCCTTTTCGCCTGCCGCCGCGTGGTCACCGACGTCAAACGTCACGGTGTACTGCGTTGTAGGCGTTTCGTCCTTCGTCCACTTCGCGTAGAGTTTGAGATTCTCCGCCTTGTCAGCGCCGATGCTCGTGATCTTGTTCGCTTCGGTGCAATCCTCATCCGTATACCAACCCTCAAAGGTGTAGCCCGAGCGGGTGGGAGTAGGAAGAGTCTCCAAGCCTTCGCCGTACGTATATTCCGTAGGCGCATCTGCAGCGTTCGTTCCCTCGTTGAGTTCATAGGTGATGGTGTATTTGAGTGCCGCTTCGGAAGCATGTGCTTCTTCTAAAGTCACACCATCGCGATAGAAATTCAACTCAAGCGACGTAACGTCGGAAGTGCTCGTCAAGACGAATTTCGTCGTGGTGACAACGGTCGCAAGGCTTTCGTCCGTGCCGGCATAGGTCCTTACAATGTACGTAAGCTTATTGTTTTCAAGCGTTGCCTCGGCCACGATCCAAACCTTTCCGCCATCTTTGTAGAGGGCGAGATAGTTCGCCTCGCTCCAACCTTCACCGATGATCTGAAGTTGATCAAACATCGGGTCGGTTGCCTCCCACGTATTGGTATCTGTATTGGAGGAATTTAAGCCGAACGCCGCGGGATCTATACGGAGACGATACCAAGCACCGTTGACGTTGATATCGACAACAAGGCCGTCCCAACCATTTACGCCGCTGATGGCCAGAGCCCTAACGGTCACGCTCTTATGATTGTGCACTGTGATCTTATAGGTAGCAGGTACACCTTGCGCTCCCCACTGTTGAATTTGCTCGTGGATATCTCCGTCATCCTCCACCCAGTGCGCGGTGAGGGTGACAGCCTTGGTCACGGTATACTTCGCACCTGCTTCGCCGACCTTGGTGTCGCCTTCGTACCAACCGTCGAACTTGTAGCCTTCTGCC
>CANRIY010000072.1 GCA_947630775.1 uncultured Clostridia bacterium
CCGCAACTCAATATCCCAGTAACGTGACTTTCCTCGTTGAATTTATTTGAGCATGCGCCGACAAGGCGCAGACGAAAAAAGAAATTCAACGAAATAAAATTACTGCGCGAAGCAAAACCACGCTTTTGCGGCAGCGCACTCAAGTTGTCGAACCCCTTCGACTTACTGTCGTGTGAAACAGAACAGGGACGGCCGAATCGTAATTACAAGGCAGAAGAATTAACCCCTCGCAAATTTCTTTGACCTCAGTATTCCGCCCGAAGGGCGCTCAAATCATAAAGAAATTTGCGAAACTATACATATGGAATATCTCGAAATTCTTTTTATGTTCTTAAAAGCGTTTGCGGTGGGGGGACTGATCTGCGCGATCGCACAGCTCGTAATCAATTTTACCGACCTTACCGCAGGCAGGATCCTCGTCATCTTCATGCTTGCGGGCGTGGCGCTCACGGCGCTGGGACTTTACCAGCCCCTCGTCGAGTTCGCGGGCGCGGGCGCGACGGTCCCCATCTCGGGCTTCGGCTACCTTCTCGCCAACGGTGCGATGCGCGGCGCACAGGAGGGGCTCTTCAAGGCATTGACGGGCTCGCTTGCGGCGGCGAGCGCGGGTGTTTCCGCCGCGGTCGTCTTTTCCTTCATCATGGCGTTGATTTTCAAATCACACACAAAATATAATTGATTTCTCCCTTTTATGGCGAAAAAAATGAACTATTCTATCATTTTTTGCTATTCAAAATCAAAATTTGGTGACAATAATAGACTTTTTCTCCATAGTGTATATTTACGCGTGCATGGCGGAGGAGATATAATCATACTGTGAAAGAATGCGGCGGAAAGTCATCCCGCGGAGCGCTTTCAAAAACAAAATCAGGAGGGAAAAGATGACAAAAAGAAGACTGTTTCTCGCTGTTCTTCTAAGTCTCGTATTGGCGCTTTGCTTCTCTTTCGCCGTAGCGTGCGGCGGAGATGAAGAAGACAACGGCGACAATCCCGGCGGCGGCACAACAAGCACTGCCAACATCGAATGGGACGTCAGAGAGCACATTCGCGAGGTAAAGGTCGGAGACAGCACGGATCTTCCCAAGACTTGCAAGGTCGGTGACACGGTCACCTTCAAGGTGACGCCCGAAACAGGGTATACCGAATCGGTCAAAGTCAACGGGAGAGTCAACCTTGCCAAAAAGGGAGACAGCTACTCCTATCAGGTGAAGAGCAATGTCTCCTTCACCATTTCGGCAACAAGAAATATCACGGGCGTTCGGGTCACGACGAATCCCGATAAGCTCAGCTATTATGCGGGTGAAACGCTCGACACGAAGGGCATGGTCGTTTCGGTCATTTACGAGACGGGCGAACCCGAGACGACGGAAGGCTACACCGTAAATTATCAGACAGATGCAGGCGCGTTCGCCCTCGGCGATACGTCCTTCACCGTCTCCTACGGCGGATTCACGTCGGAGCCTGTGGCGCTGAATGAAGCGGTCATCTGCCGCGTCGTGATCGATCCTCAGGGCGGCACGATCGATTCTGCGTATCTGGACCAGCTCAAAACCAATACAGAGCTTAAAAACGTTACTGCAGATGAGGAGAGCGGCGTGATCACATTCACGTATGCAGAGGCGCTCACCGCCGACATCCCGCTTCCCACGGCTACTCAGCTCACGAAGGGTGAAGATGGGGACTATACCTTCATTTCGTGGAGGGCCAACGGCAAGGGCGACGGCGTCAGCAAGCTCTCTAAAGAGAATGCCGTCAGCGTAGTGTATGAGGCGAACTGGAAGGCAAACCTCTTCAACTTCACGAGCGTTAAGCTCTCGCAGGAAGAAGGCGTCCCTTATATCACTGTAGAGGGCACCTATCAGGCCGCAACGAGCCTCTACATGTTCTTCACCGAGGGCAACCGCAACATCCTCTACAAGGCAGAAGAGACTGTTACGGGCGAGCGCGGAGGGGAATTCTCCCTCAAAGTCAACCTGTTGAAGCTCACCGAGGCGGAAGCGCAGGACGGCGGCAGCTTTGTCGGCCCGTGGCTCGACCTCAGATTCGGTTATGACGTAGACGGCAGAACGGAATCGATGGAGATCCCCTACGACGAGGCTCTCGAGACCGTCAGTGTGACCGACGGCGATGAGATCTACAGATTCGGCTTTGCGCAGTATGCAGGTATGCTGAAAGTGGTCATCACCATGCTCACGCCTTACACCTATGAGATGCACGTCGACAATGCAGACGATGTGCTTACCCTCACGATCGACGGCCAGATCCGCGAGAAAGTTCTTTCCAAATTCACGGGCAAGACCGCGAAGATGGACTGGTGGATCACGAGCACGGTCAACGCACCCGACGCCACGATCGGGGCAGACGGAAAATTCCAGTTCAAATTTGAGCTTTCGCCCGAAAAAGGCTTCGCTCTCGACACCCTCGGCTATGCGCATTTCAGCATCGTCGACGAGGGCGGCAATCTCCTCTATAAGGATGGCGACGACGGTAACCTTCTTTCCAACGCTCTTACCAATCGCGACGCCCTCAGCAAGCATGAGGAGATCCCGCACAGCGATTTCGGCGGCATCAGCCTCAAGGTCTCCAACGCGGCAGGCACCCTCGTATACTACGTCGGTATCCCGAATTGGGACGCGATCGTCATCTACGGTATGAACCCGAAGGCTCCCCGCTTCACTTCAAGCGGTGACGTCGAACTCAAAGTCGACAATTACGAAAAACCCACGAAGGTCTACTTCGTCATCAAGATCGCCATTGACAACCTCACCGACGATGAGGTCAACGCTCTCCTTCTCGGCAACACCGACGGCGGTGTCAACGTCTATGCGAGCGACAGCACGCGCATGAGCAAGCTCGGCAACGTCTACACCCTTTGGTTCGACGTAACGGCGTACAGCGGCGGACAGCTTTGGCCCAACCTCTATGTCGAAGAGGACGGCGCCTACACGAAGGTCGGCGAGTTCGGCGGCGACAGCGATTTCAGCACGGACGGCCTCTATGCGATCGTGAACAACGTGAAGTATTCCATTATCTGCAGCGGAGACACATGGTCGCGTCCCTGCCTCGTTACGGGCACTCCCGATGAAGGCGAGACCAACCCGCCCGCAACAGACCCGAACGCAGTCAAGAAAGAGATCGTGATCGACGCTACCACCTTTACGCTCGCTGAGGACGGCGGCAAGCCTTACGTCAAGGTCACCGTCAGCGCAAACGGCTTTGCAAATGCGGATGAGTTCAAGAGCAGCGTGGAGTACGGCAACACCGACGCCCACGATGAGGGCGAAGAGGACGACTTCGAGTGGAAGACCCCTTGCGTCAAGGTCGATGACCTCGGGAACGGCAAATACACCCTTTGGTTCGATATTTCCGGTATCGAGATCGACGAAAGGGATGCAAATGGCAGATTCTGGTCTAACCTCTATCTCGACGGCACCAAGATGGAGATCAAGGACCCTGCGCATACTTCCGACGGCGACAGCATCACGGTTGAGGGCATCATTTACACCGTTGAATGCACGGGCGAGAATCAGACTTGGGACATTCCTTGCATTAGAATCAGGGAAGTCGGCGCTCCCGAGTACACCGCAACAGACGCGGAAATTGTTTCGGAAGGCGGCAAAGTCTACTTCACCGTCAGCGGAACTTATGCAAACTACGAAGTCGCAGAGCTTGAAGCGATGCTGAAGGCCTTCTACTACGATTTCCAAGCCAATTCCTGCGTCCATAATAACAAAAATGATGATTGGAGCAATTTCAAGCGGTATCAGGCAGACGGTACGCAAATTGTCCCTGCAGGAGCCGACGGTAAATCAGCGCTCGAAGACCTTATCACCGTTGAAGCGGGAAAGGGGATCGTCACGGTTGCGGACGGCAAGTGGGAAGTCAAGTTTGACATTTCGGGCTTGGAACCCTACGAATATATGTTCCACCTCGGGAAATCGATGTCTTCCAATGATGAAATAGTTCCCGGTGACTTCGTTGTCGAGAATACGGAGATCGAGGGCAAAACCGTTACAAACGGCACACTGAAATATACGCTCCACAACGATCCGAGCGGTGTCGGTAACTCGTTGAAGTATTACGGCCTTATCGGCATCGAGATCAAGGATCTGGGCGCTCCCGAGTACACCGCAACGGGCGCAGACCTCGTTTCGGACAGCGATAAAGTCTACTTCGTCGTCAGCGGCACCTCCGAAAACTACGAAGACGCAGAGCTCGAAACCGTACTTGAAGAGATCTACTTCGATTTCCAGCAACGCGGCGGTGATTGGACGAGAATTAAAGATGAACTTACAAGAACGGTATCCGTTGAAAGCGGCGTTTGGTCGATCAAATTCGACGTTACGTCGATGGCGCCGCACGGCAATCCCTACACTTCGCACTTTGGCGGCGAAAGCACCGATCTGAAACTCTCCGCAGAACAGGCGCAGAATCTCAAATCCGTTTCTTCCGGGAATAAGACCTATGTCCTCGTCAACAGATTGGGTGGCGTCGTAGAAGGCGACAATTGGGGCAATGTCAGTCTCAGAGTTTACGATGCTTCGACCAAATTTGTGAGCCTCGACAATACCAAGACCACTTTGGAAGTGAAGGACGGTCATGTGTACCTTGTTCTCAAAGGAGAACTCAACGGCTATACAAAAGAAGAGCTCTCGGCGGATATTCAGAGTTGCGGACAGGACGGTCTTGGCGGCGATTGGAAGTACCCTGAAGTTGAGGTAACTGCCGAGGTCGAAGGTAATCAGTTCACTGTGAAGATCGACGTAACGAGCGTGACCGGTACGGCACCCTTTGTGATCCATCTGAACGTGACGGGTCTGGAAAAAGCAATCGACGTTTTCGCTTTCGGCGACGATACATCCAACGAACATGTGATCCTCTCCGAGACCGACGGCAACAAGACTTACTCCCTCACGGTGTATAGGCTTTGGGATTCCGACAGACTCTTGCTCAAGATCACGGAAGGCGCAGCCGAGTAAAGCCGAACGCTCTTTTGGCTTCGGTCATTGGATGAAACAAAAAAATCTCACGGGAAACCGTGAGATTTTTTCCTTGGCGCCCCTCATAGGGGAGCTGTCACCGTAGGTGACTGAGGGGTTCTCAAAAACCCTATCCCCCGCTGCGCGGGTACTTCCCCTAAGAGGGGAAGCAAGAGGGGGTGGGCAACGATTCCCAATTACGTCATCCTGAGCTCGTCGAAGGATCACCGCATTTCCCCCGCGTCATGTTAAGCGTAGCGAAACATCCCGAAGATCCGGTCCGAACCCTCGGCGCCCCCTTGAGGGGGAGCTGTCGAGGCACAGCCGAGACTGAGGGGGTGTCGTCCTCAATCGTATGACACCCCTTCCGTCCCCTTCGGGGCACCCACCCCTCAAGGGGTGGGCAAGAATAAGGCGGACGAATTGAGAACCGTAAGAGGGGATTCACTCGCCCCTTACGGGGCTCGGAATGAGGACCCCTTTCGCGTTTTTCAAAAAAATCGTCCCATATCGTTCGCTTTTTGCGGGAGCGGTGGTATAATATACCCAAAGACCGATGAAATCAAAGGAGAAACGATGCAGTACACCCTCATCACAGGCGCTTGCGGCGGGCTCGGCGGCGCGTTCACGCAGATCCTCGCCCAAGACAACACGCCGCTCTTTTTGAGCGGCAGGAGCGCCGAACGGCTCCAAACGCTCAAAAATTCTCTGAATGTGCCCGTGGAGATCTGCCCCTGCGATCTTCGGGACGAAGCGAGCCGCGCGGCATTCTTTTCCTATGCCGACAGCCGCAGCGCGACCTTCACCCGCCTCATTTACGTCGCGGGGGTCGATACCCAAATGGCGTTCGAAAAGTACGACGAGGCACACATTCTCACGCAGACGCGGGTCAATTTCGAGGGCGCCGTCTCCTTCATCCGAAGCGTGCTCCAAAGGGCGCCGCTCGACGGGAAAACGGAGATCCTCGTGATCGGGAGCGTGACGGGCATCATGCCCGAGCCCTATTTTGCGCTCTATGCCGCCACGAAGAAGGCGCTCGAATATTTCACCGCCGCCCTCCGCGTCGAACTCAAAGGGCGGGCAAAGGTCACCTGCGTGCTTCCCGGGGGCATGCCCACGCGGGCGGATATCAAAGAGAATATCAAGGCGCATGGGGGATACGGCGCACTCTCCGCCATGCCGCCCGAAAAAGTCGCAAAAATTTCGCTCGCCGCCGTCAAAAAGAACAAGCGGCGGAAGATCGTCGGCTTCTGGAACAAGCTGACAGATTTCGGTGCGGCGCTTCTTCCTCTTTCGTGGCGCATGCACTTTGCGGCAAAGGTCTGGAAAAATACCGAAAAAGATTTTTATAAAGAAAGTTGAGCCTCCCGCGGCGTTTTTCCCTCAAAAACCTTCTTTCCCCGTTTCGTACGCCCGAAAAAGCGGTATAATAAAGCGAACGGAAATACGGCGGAACACCGTAAGGGAGGGAAAACGGTATGGACGCAAACAAATTTACGCAAAAGTCATTACAGACGATCCAAAACGCGCATCAGCTTGCGCAGGAGCGGGGCAACAGCGAGCTTTCGACGCTTCATCTTGCCGCCGCGCTCCTCGAAAAGGACGGGCTTGTGTCCCGTATCTTGCTCCGCGCGGGCAAGGACGCGGAAGGGCTGTTGAGGACGATCGTGGAGGAGATCGACCGTCTCCCCCGCGTGAGCGGCACGGGGGCAGGGCAGCTCTATCCTTCCGCCGCGCTCACAAGGCTCTTGAATGAGTCCGAAAAGCTCGCCTCGGGCATGAAGGACGAATTTATTTCGGTCGAACATCTCTTTTTGTGCCTCTTCGATAATGCAGAGCCCCGCCTTTCGGCTGTTTTCAAGCGGTTCGGGCTCACCAAAGAGGATTTTTTGAAGGGGATGAAGGAAGTGCGCGGCAACCAGAACGTCACGAGCGACAATCCCGAAGAAACCTACGAGGCGCTTGAAAAGTACGGGACGGATCTCACCAAGCGCGCCGCGGCGCATAAGCTCGAACCCGTCATCGGCAGAGACGAGGAGATACGGAACGTCATCCGCATTCTCTCCCGCAAGACAAAGAACAACCCCGTGCTCATCGGCGAGCCGGGCGTCGGGAAAACCGCGATCGCCGAAGGGCTCGCACGGAGGATCGTCTCGGGCGACGTTCCCGAGGGATTGAAGGGAAAAACACTCTTCGCCTTGGACATGGGTGCCCTGATCGCGGGCGCGAAGTACCGCGGCGAGTTTGAAGAACGCCTGAAAGCGGTGCTCGCGGAGATCACCAAATCGGAGGGGAAGATCCTTCTCTTCATCGATGAATTGCATACGGTCGTCGGCGCGGGAAAGAGCGAGGGCGCGATGGACGCGGGCAACCTCTTAAAACCCATGCTCGCCCGCGGGGAACTCCACTGCATCGGCGCGACGACCCTCGACGAGTACCGCAAATATATCGAGAAGGACGCCGCCCTCGCGAGAAGATTTCAGCCCGTTTTGATCGGCGAACCCACCGTCGAGGACACCGTCTCCATTCTGCGCGGCCTCAAAGAGCGGTTTGAGATCTTCCACGGCGTGCGCATCCACGACGACGCGCTCGTCGCCGCGGCGACCCTTTCCAACCGCTATATCACAGACAGATTTCTGCCCGATAAGGCGATCGACCTCGTCGATGAGGCGGCGGCGATGATCCGCACCGAGATCGACTCCATGC
>CANRIY010000073.1 GCA_947630775.1 uncultured Clostridia bacterium
CGCGTTTCTCCCCGCCACAAGTCGGAGATCGTCCGCGCGCTGCAAAAGAGGGGGGAGACGGTCGCCATGACGGGGGACGGGGTGAACGACGCGCCCGCGCTCAGGGCGGCGGACATCGGCGTCGCGATGGGCTCGGGGACGGACGTCACCAAGAACGCCGCGGACATGGTCATCACGGACGACGATTTTTCCACCGTGGTCAGGGCGGTCGGAGAGGGGCGCAACGTCTTCTTCAACATCAAAAAGACGATCTCCTTTTTCCTCTCGACCAACCTCGCCGAGGTTCTGTGCGTGCTCTTCGTCTCCCTGTTCCTGTGGAAATACGATTTTCTTACTTCCACACAGCTCTTATGGATCAACCTCATCACCGATTCCCTGCCCGTGCTCGCGCTCGGCGTGGAGAAAACAGAGGGGGCCATGTCCGGACCCCCTGTGTCAGATAAGCAAATATTTTCGGCGCATTCGATCCTCAGGATGCTCTTTTTCGGGATCGTGCAGGCGGGGATCGTCGTCGGGCTGTTTGCCTTCGGCGTACGCCACTGGGGGAACGGCGCGGCGAGCACGGCGGCATTCCTCACGATGTCCCTTCTCGAACTTCTGCATGCCTTCAACGTGCGGGGCGAGGATCTTCCGCTCAAATTCAAAGATTATTTTTCAAACCGTACGCTCCTCGTCACGGCGGCGGCAGGGATCGTCCTCAATGTCGCCCTCGCGGCGATCCCTCCCATTGCAGCTCTTTTCTCACTCGTTCCCTTGAACGGCGGGCAGTGGACGGCCGTCATTCTCTGTTCTCTCTCCATCCTTCCCGTCGGGGCGCTCTGCCGTTTTGCGGAGCGGGCGAAGATCAGTATGCCGAAAAGGTATAGCCCTCGGCGCGAAAGTGCGCGATGATGCGGGGGAGCGCTTCCGCCGTCGCCCGATGGGGGGCGGAGTCGTGCAAGAGGAGCACGACGGGCGACTTGCCCTTTGCGGTCTGCACCGCGGCGGCAAACAGCCCGTCCGCGTCTGCATTTTTGAGTTCTTCATCCCCGCAGACGGCGTTCCAGCCCACGATGCGGTATCCCTTTTTCCGCAGAAGAAGGGCGGATCGCTCGTGTTTTCCGCCTCCGGGGAAGCGGTAGACGCGGGGGGTGATCCCCGTGACGGTGCGGATGCGCTCGGCGCAGGCGTCCGCGTCCTTGACAAGCGCCTCGGGCGAACGGTAGATTTCGCTGTAGACGTGCGTTTCGGAGTGTACGCCTAAGGTGTGCCCTTCCCGCGCGATGCGGCGCAGGATCTCCTCTCTCCCCGCGATCCGCTCCCCGACGACGAAAAAGGTCGCCTTGATATCTTCTCGGGCGAGGATATCGAGGATGCGCCCCGTGACGGCGGTGCTCGGACCGTCGTCAAAGGTGAGAAAGATCTGCTTTTCCGCCGCAAAGGTGAAGGCGGGGACGGCGGTCATCTGCGCGCCCAGCCCCGCAAGGAGCATGATCAGCGCAAGAAAGAACACGATGACGTGGACATATCTTCTTTGCATACTTTGAGTTTGCTTAAATTTCCATAAAATATTTACAATTCCGTATCTTTATGGTATAATGCCCGTATGCGCAAGCTCACCGAAGTATACGGAGACCGCTATCACGAATTTTCTCTCCGCAAAGACAGCCTCCCGCGGCGGCTTACGGGAAAAGTGCATTACTTTTCGTCACCGGGGCGCGCGGAGATCGTCGGCAACCATACCGACCACAATCACGGGAAAGCGATCGTATCCTCGCTCTCCTGCGATATCATGTGCTGTGCGAAGGCGGGGCAGGACGTCGAGATCTACTCCGCGGGGCACCGTCCCGTCCACATCTCGCTCTCGGACCTCTCTCCCAAAAAAGAGGAAGCGATGAAGTCCGCCGCGCTCGCAAGGGGGGTGCTCGAAGCGCTCTCGAAGACGGGGCGGATCGGCGGGTTCACCGCCGTCACGGCGAGCAACATCTTCCGCGGCGCGGGCGTCTCCTCGTCCGCGGCGTTTGCCGTGCTCGTCGCCGAGATCGAGAACGCTTTCTACCGCGACGGCACCCTTTCCCCCCTCGAAAAGGCGCAGGCGGCGCAGTATGCGGAAAACGTCCACTTCCTGAAGCCGTGCGGGCTTCTCGACCAGTGCGGCGTCGCCTTGGGAGGGATCAACAAACTCGACTTTGCCACGCCCGCGTCGCCCGCAGTGGAGCCCCTTCCCGCCCTCGGCGGATATTCCGTCATCCTGACGAACACGGGCGGCTCGCATGCGGGGCTCACCTCCCATTATGCCGCGATCAAGCGGGAAATGGGGGATGTGGCGGCCTTTTTCGGCAAGCAATATCTGCGCGAAGTCTCGAGCGGCGAGCTCTATGCCGCCCTTCCGCAGCTCAGAAAGCGGGTCAGCGAGCGGGCAGTCTTGCGCGCCATTCACTTCTTTGAAGAGAACGAGCGGGTGGACGCCGCGGCAAGGGCGCTTCAAAGGGGGGACGCGGGCGCCTTCCTTGCCCAGATCGCCGCAAGCGGGGAGAGCAGTCTGAAACTCTTGCAGAACTGTTTCGTCCCCGGGAGCGTCTCCCAACCCGTCGTCCTCGCCCTGAAACTTTCGGAAAAGATCCTCAAAAACGGCGCTTCCCGCATGATGGGCGGCGGCTTTACGGGCGCCGTGCTCTCCTTTGTGCCTTTCGGCGAAGAAAAGGAGTTTACGGACCGCATGGCGAAGGTGTTCGGGCGGGAAAATATGTTTCTTTCGGAAACGCGTTCCGTCGGCGCGACGGAATTTACGTTATAAAAATCTATTATCTATTATCAGGAGAGAGTATGATCACACAAAGGATGTTCGGAAAGACGCTCGACGGCAGGGAGGTGCTCGCCTTCACGCTCGAGAGCGGTGCATGCAAGGCGACGATTCTGAATTACGGCGGCATTTTACAGAGCCTTACCGTGCCCGACAGGAAGGGCAGAGAAGTCGATGTGCTTCTCGGCTATCACGACGTTCAGAGTTACGAGCGCAACGGGGGATATCTCGGGGCACTCATCGGCAGATTCGGAAACCGCATCGGCGGGGGAAAACTCACGGTCGACGGGAAGGAATATTCCCTCTATTGCAACGACCGCGGCAATCATCTCCACGGCGGAAAGGTCGGCTTCAACAGGAAAATATGGAAGCACGAGATCCTCGGCGACGCGTTGAAGCTCACCCTTCTCTCGCCCGACGGGGAAGAAAATTACCCGGGGAACCTCTCCGTCGAGGTCGTCTATACGCTCAAAGACGGGGAGCTGAAAATTGCCTACCGCGCCGTATCGGACAAAAAGACGGCGGTCAACCTCACGAACCATGCCTATTTCAACCTCAACGGCGAATCGGACGGGAGCATTTTGGATAACGTGCTCACGATCGGCAGCAACATGATCACCCCCACTTCTTCCACGATGATCCCCGAGGGGGGATTCCGTGCGGTGAAGGGGACTCCCTTCGACTTCAACGAGGGGAAGGAGATCGGGCGGGACATCGGCGCCGAAGATCTCGACCTCTTGCAGGGGAACGGCTACGACCATTGCTATGTTTTGAACAAGAAGGCGGGAGAGTACGCCTGCTACGCGGAAGCGAGAAGCGCAAAGACGGGTATCCGCATGCGCTGCTTTACGGACGCGCCCGCCGTGCAGTTCTATGCGGGCAACGGGCTCCATCAGGAGGGCAAGCACGGCTACTACGGCAAGCGCGCGGGATTCTGCCTCGAAACGCAGGCGATCCCCAACAACGTCAATGTCCCCGAATATGCCGCTTACGGGAGCTCGATCGTCGACGCGGGTGAGGTCTACACCTACACCGCGGCGTACCGCTTCGACTGCGGGGAATAATTGATACGGAAATTGTCCGCACCTCTTCGGGTGCGGATTTTTTTGCAATGTGGCCTTGCTTAGGGGAGCACCCCTTGCTTCCCCTCTCAGGGGAAGTACCCGCGTAGCGGGGGATAGGGTTTTTGAAACCCCTCTGTCACTCGCCATGCTCGTGACATCTCCCCTATGATGGGCGACAAGGGAACCCTTCAGTCTCGGCTACGCCTCGCCAGCTCCCCTGAGAGGGGAGCCGAGAAAAAACCCACGCGCAGTGCGCGTGGGTAATTCTGTTATGAAAAGGTTTTTTCAAAATAAGCAACTTACCATCTTCCGCCGCCGCCGAATCCCCCGGGGCCGCCGTGTCCGCCTCCCGGAGGCATCCCGCCGGGGTTGCCCATGCCGCCCGAGGAGCCCACGGCCGTGATCGTTCCGCTCACTGTAAAGGAGCAGAGCGCCGTATCCCCGCCGTAGATCTGATATGCGCTCCCCGCGGCAAGTTCGGGACAGGAGATGATGACCGATTGGCACGCCTTGCGCGTCGTGACCGACATGATCGGATCCCCGTCGGCGTCCGTGAGGGAGAGATTCGTGCCCGCCGAAATCGATTGGTTCTGCGCGAAGGAGACGACGTTTTGCGCCGAGTTGCTTGCGGGGGTCTCCACCATCCCGAGAGGCCCCACGGCGAAGAGATATCCGCCGTCCATGAGGATCCCGCCGTCCGCGTCAAGCGCGGCGTTGTCCGCACGGGTGGGACCGTATACGACGAGTTTTCCGTCCGTCATGCGGATACTGCCGTTGGAATCCACGCCGTCGCCCTCGGCGTCGACGCGGATCTCCCCGCCCGAGATGATGATGTGGCAGTTTTGGTTCGCCTGCCCCATGGGAAGGGTCGTCCCGTCCGCCGCATTGAGCCCGTCGTCCACGGAGACGACGTCGATTTTCCCGCCGCCGATCTCTAATTTTGCCGCTTCCAAGCCCTCGTAGCACTTTGTAACGTTGATCTCTCCGCCGCTCACGGTGAGAAGGGACTCCGCATGCACGCCGTCGTCCCCCGAGGCGATGTCGAGCGTCCCGCCCGAGATCTCGATCTCGCCGTCCGAGTGGATGGCGTCGTCGTTGGCGTTGACTTTGACCGTCCCGCCCTCGATGCCGATGAAATAGAGGTCGGAGACGATCTCATTCCCTTCCGCGCCCCAGTCGATGGCGCCCGCCTTGATCCCCTTGCCGTTCCCGTTGTCCGAGGACTGTTCGGTGATCGTCTGCGGTGCGCCGCCGTTCGTCGTGATATCGATGGAACTTCCGTCTTTTATGAGGACGAACGTATCCGCCTGAATGCCGTCGTCTCCCGATTTCACCGTCACGGAAGCCCCGTCGATCACCACCCAGCCGCCGTCCTCATAGGTGGGGGTGGGCGCGGCGGTGAGGTTGTCATATTTGTCGATCTCGGCATGGAGCCCGTCGCTGTCCGCTTCGACCGTAAGGGCCGCCTCCGCGACGGTGATTGAATTCCCTTTGACGGCGTTCTTTGTCGACTTCACCGTGAGGCTCCCCGTGCCGTTGACCGTGAGATGCCCGTCGCAGGAGAGGGCGTTCGTCTTCTCCGCAGTCGTCGTAATGCTGTTTTCGCCCGAAAGGGTGATCGTGAGGTCGTAGTCGCTCGTGATGACTTTATCGCCCGCCGAGCTCAAAGTGGCGCCGTCCAAAAAGAGGTGCACGCCCTCCGCCTTGACGCTGATCTTGCCCTCGATCGCGCCGCTTACAAGATAATCTCCGCCCTCGGTGATCTTTCCTGCGGCGGTGAGAGGGGCCGCGGCGGTTGGATCGCCGCCCTGCTCCGTCTCGCCCGCCGCGGCGTTTGCGTCCTCCATGGTCTGCGAATCGGAGGCGGCCGGCGGGTTTTCCGCAATGCCGCCGCCACCGAGATTGTCGCCGGGGTTGGTGAAGGGGGGAGGCGTTTGTTCGCCCTCGGGGTCGCCCGTTCCGCCCGTTCCGCCCGTTCCGCCCGTGAGCGTACAGCCCGTAAGGGCGAGCGCGGCAAAAAGAAGGGGAATCGTCAACAGTTTTTTCATGAATTTTACTCCCGATTGAGGATTTTCTTCATCATAACCGATTTTTGGGAAAAAAGCAAACGGAAATTTTTATTTTTCGGCGATTTCATCCTGATTTTTTCTCCCTCACAAAACTGTCAAATTTTCCGTGCGGGGCATAGGATAGAGTAACTGTACCCATGAAACACGCACGGAGGATGTACAAATGCAGTGGTTTTTGTCTCTGCCCCCTTGGCAGCAGGCGCTTCTTGCCTCTCTCATGCTCTTTTCGCTCACGACGCTCGGCGCGGCGTTCGTTTTCTTTTCCAAGGGGGTGAAGCCCGCCCTTCTCACCCTTCTCACGGGGGCGGCGGCGGGGATCATGATCGCCGCTTCCTTCTTTTCGCTCCTGCTTCCCGCCCTTTCCTACGAGAACGGTCTCCCGCCCTATCTTACCGTGACGGCGGGTTTTTTGCTGGGGGGAGCCTTCATCATCGTGAGCGACGTGCTCCTTGGAAAACGGCAAAAGAAGGTCTCCCGCTTCGGGGACGAGAAGAACGCGCTTCTCTTTCTTGCCGTCACCATGCACAATATCCCCGAGGGCATGGCGGTGGGGGTGGCGTTCGCCGTCGCGGGCGGGGAGCATGCGGCGCTCTCCGCCTTGCTTCTGGCGCTCGGCATCGGGATCCAAAATTTCCCCGAGGGGCTGTGCGTCGCCTTTCCCCTGCGGGCGAAGGGGCTCTCGCGCGGGAAGAGCTTTTTCTTTTCGGCGGCGTCGGGGTCGGTGGAGATCCCCGCCTGCGTGTTCGGAGCGCTCGCGGCGGGACTCGTCACAGGGCTTCTTCCGTGGGCGCTCGCCTTCTCCGCGGGGGCGATGGTGGCGGTCGTGTGCTCGGAACTCGTCCCCGAGTGCTTCGCCCAAAACAAGACGCTCGCCTCGGCGGGCCTTGTGCTCGGCTTTTGCCTCATGATGATCTTGGACGTCGCCCTCGGCTGAGTGACCGTTGCCAAGCCCAACCCCTCTGGGGGCATTCGCGCGCCCAAGCCTTCCCCCTTCGGGGGGGAAGGTGGCACGGCGTGAGCCGTGACGGATAGGGGGATAAGGCGATAAATGGGGATAACCCCCACCTGATGCGCTGCGTGCGCCACCCGCCCCCCTTCAAAAGGGGGCAGGTCTTGCCCACCCCCTTAGTCCCCCTCCCACGGAGGGGGCATGCGGCGGGTTTCCCACGGAGGGGGCTCTTGCCCACCCCTCGAGAGGGGAGCCAAGCATTCTCCACGCAGGGAAAGATCGAAATCATGTAAAATTTTCCTTTTTTGCATAATGTTCCCGTTTTCGGCCATACTTAAAAGTATGGAACAGGAAATCAAACGGGAAAAGGAGCATTTGCCCGCGAGGAAGATCGGGATCGTCGTGGGGGGATCCTCGGGCATCGGCAGGGAGACCGCTCTGCGGCTTGCGGCGCGGGGCTACCGCGTATACAACATCTCCCGCACTCCCTTCAAGGGCGACAGGGTGCAGACCATTTCTGCCGACGCGGCGCAGGAGGGGGAGGTTGCAAAGGCGATCCGCGGCGTCGGGGAAGAGGAGGCGCGGCTGGACCTCCTCGTCTACTCGGCGGGATTCTCTATGGCGGCGCCCTTGGAATACGCCAAGAGCGGGGACTACCGGTATCTCTTCGAGGTCAACTATTTCGGCGCGGTGGAGGCGTTGCGCGCCGC
>CANRIY010000074.1 GCA_947630775.1 uncultured Clostridia bacterium
AGAGCTCCTTCATGAGGTTGTCCTTGACGTGGAGCCGCCCCGCCGTGTCGATGAGGAGCACGTCCGTTCCCCTCGCCTTCGCGGAAGAGACCGCGTCGAACACGACGGCCGAGGGGTCGCTCCCCTCCTCGTGCTTGACGATGCGCACCTTCGCGCGCTCCGCCCAGACTTCGAGCTGCCCGATCGCCGCCGCACGGAAGGTATCCGCCGCCGCAACGGTGACGCTCTTTTTCTGTTTGACGAACCAGTTCGCGACTTTGCCGATCGTGGTCGTCTTTCCGACGCCGTTGACGCCGACGAACATGATGACGCAAGGATAGCGGAACTCAGGCACGGGCGCCTCGTTCAGGGCGTCCTCGAGAATGTCTTTGAGAAGATCGGTGACGTAGGCTTCATCCTTGATCTTGTTCCCGATCGCCTCCTCTTTGACCTGCTCCACGACATCCTCGGCGGTCGTAACGCCGACGTCCGCGGAGATAAGGATCTCCTCAAGCTCGTCGTAGAAAGCGTCGCCGAGTTTGTTTTTGAGAAAGAGCTGGCGCATTTTTGTCGCCACGGAGTCGCGCGTCTTCCTGAGCGCGTCCCTGATTTTACCGAATAGTCCCATAGTACTCCTTTTTGTGTGTGTTGGGTATTTCTCGGCTCCCATACGTCCCCGCGTCATTCTGAGAAACGGAGGAAATACGAAGCCCGAGGACTTGACCCGAAGAATCTCGCGCGGGGGGCCTATGAGGGGAGCCGAGAACGCGGACTTCGTTTCCGATTACGTCATGCTGAGCGTAGTCGAAGCATCACCTTATTTTATCATGCGGTGACCCTTCGACACGCCGCTTTTGCAGCGTCGGCTCAGGGTGACGTTTTTTTACGACACCCCCTCAGTCACGCAAGGACGCGTGACAGCTCCCCCTCAAGGGGGAGCCAAGGGGCCTCACATGACCGTATCGCCGCCGAGGCGAGATTCGACCTCGGAGAGTTTGACGGAGACGATCTTACTTACGCCCTTTTCTTCCATCGTGACGCCGAACAGGCTGTCCGCCTGATTCATCGTCGGCTTTCTGTGCGTGATGACGATAAACTGCGTATCCTGCGAGAATTTCTTGAGATATTTTGCGAATCTGTCCACGTTCGCCTCGTCGAGAGCGGCTTCGATCTCGTCGAGGATACAGAAGGGCATCGGGTTCGCCTTCAGGATCGCAAACAGGATCGCGATCGCGGTGAGGGCGCGCTCGCCGCCCGACAGGAGCGAGATCTTGGTGAGTTTTTTCCCGGGCGGGCAGGCGATGATCTCCACGCCCGCGTCGAGCGGGTCGGCGCAGTCCGTGTAGTCGAGCTGCATTTCCGCCTTGCCGCCGCCGAAAAGTTCCTTAAAGATCTGGGTAAAGTTCTTATTGATCTCGTTGAAGCCCTCGTCGAACCGCTTCTGCATCTCCGCTTTCAGCTGTTCGAGCACGGACGTGAGATCGACGATCCCCTTGTCGAGATCCTCTTTCTGGGTGACCATGTCCGAATACCGCTCGAAGAGCGCCGCATAATCTTCTTCCGCGTGCGGGTTGACGGCGCCGAGCGAAGTGATCTTCCGCTTTAAGTTGGCGATGTTGTTTGCCGCCTGCGAGAGGTCGTACTCGGGATCGCGGTACGGGAGCGCCGTCTCGTAGGTGAGAGAGTACTCCTCTTCGATCCGCTGTTTCATGTTTTCGAGGCTGGATTCCGCTTTGGAGATCTCGAGCTCGCTCTGATGCTTTTTCTCGGAGAGGGTCATCTGCTTCGTGAGAAGGCTGCGCTTCTCCTCGGCGAGGGTGTTCTGTTTGAGATAGACTTCCTTCTTCCGCGTTTCCGCCTCGGCGATCTTGTCGCGGAGAAGGGCGACGGCGTGCTGTTCCTCGAGGGTGAGCGCCGCCTTTTCCTCGTCCCGTTTGAGCGCTTCGATCTGCTGTTCCGTGCCCGCGACGGACGCCCGCGTCTCTTCCACTTTTTTGAGAAGGCTCTCCTTCTCCCCGAGGAGCCGCTTGACGTTTTCGCTCTCCGCCGCCGACGTGCTCGCGAGCGTTGCGCTCTCGACCTGAAGGGCGTGGAGCTTTTCGGAGAGCATGTCCCGCGTCTCTTTGAGCTTCCCGCTCTCCAATTCCCGTTCGGTGGCTTCCTGCGCCGCTTCGCTGCGGATCCTGCTCAGAAGTTCTTCGCTCTCCGCCGAAGAGAGCACCTCGCTCTGGAGCTCGTCCGCCTTCTTCGTGAGCTGTGCAAGCAGGGCGGTGTAGTCCGAAATATCCTTATCGGCGTCGGCGATCAGGGAATCCACGGCGATCTCGCGCTGGGAGACCGCGGCAAAATTTGCCGTCTCTTCCTGTACCTTGACGCGGAATGCCTCATACCTCGCCCTTGCGGCGTCGAGGTCCCTGCCGCACGATTCGAGTGCGCCTTTGAGCTTTTCGGCGGTCGCCCTCTTCTTCGCGATCTCCTCTTCGCACTCCTTGATCTTGCGTTCGCCCGCGAGGAGCTGTCCGCTCTCCCGCCGCCGCGAGCCGCCCGTGATGGCGCCCGAGGTCGCGATCGTATCCCCGTCGAGCGTCACGATGCGGAAGGCGTGCGGATACCGCTTGGCGATCGCCGTCGCGCTCGCGATCGTGTCGCAGACGAGGGTGTTCCCGAGAAGATTCGTGATAACGCTCTCGTAGTAGCGGTCGTATTTTACGAGCTCGTCGCAGAGCCCCACCGCGCCGCTTTCACGGAGCGCCATCTGCACCTCGCGGCTGTTCGCGCGGGCGCGCATGCCGTCCACGGGCAGGAAGGTGACGATGCCCCAGCCCGTCTTTTTCAGATATTCGACAAGATAGCGCGCGTCGTCCTGCGTGGCGGTGACGAGGTTCTGCATGGCCGCGCCGAAGGCGGTCTCGACGGCGACCTCGTACCTTTTATCGGTACGGACGATGTCCGCGATCGTGCCCTTGACCCTGCTCCCCACTTCGGGATTGCGCCGCGCCTCGAGCTGCAGACGGCGCACCGAGTCACGGTAGCCTTCGAACTGGTTCTTGAGACTTTTGTACATCTCAAGATTATTGGTATAATTTGCGATGGAGGTGTTGCAGTCGACGATCTCCTGTGAAATGCGCCGCTCGCTGTTGGCAAGGTCGGCGATCTCGGAGGCAAGTTCGCTCTCCTCTTCGCTGCGCTTGTCGAGAAACTCGGTGCACGCCTTTTTGAGGGCAACACACTCCGCCTTCTGGCGGGAATATTCCTCTTTGCGCGCCTCGGCCTTGGCGATCGCCTCGCGCACTTCCGCCGCCCTGTCCTGCGCGGCGTCGCGCTTTGCCGCAAGGCTTCCCGCGTTTGCCCTCAGATCTGCAAGATCTTCGACGGAAGAGAGCTCGCTCGCACGCTTTTCAACGGAGACCTTTTCGTAGGCAAGGATGCGCGCTTCCGCCTCTTGCAGTTTTCTCGTGAGTTCCGCGCTCTCCCGCCCGATCTCGGCGGAACGCTTCTCGCTCTCCGCCGTGCGCTTTGCGCTCTCTGCGACGAGCCCTTCGATCTCCTTGGTGCGGCGGATGGAATAGGCGATCTCGTCCGAAGCCGCCGTGAGCTCGCGGCGGTATGCCTTGATGCGCTCGCCGAGCACCCTCGCTTCCCCCGTCTTGTGCTCCATGCCGACCTCGTAGAGGCGCAGATTGTCGTTGAGGGTGCGGAGCTCTTCGTCCGTCTGCCCGATCTGCCCGCGGGCCTCTGCCTCCTCGCTGTCGAGGACGGCAAGGCGGGATTCTACTCTGCCGAGCGCCTCTTCCGCCTCGCGGATGCGGGCGCGGTGCCGTTCGGTCTCCTCCGTGAAATTTTCATAGCGGAGAAGGTATGTATTGACTTCCTCGCGGCGGAGTTCCTCATAATACCCGCGGTACTTGCGGGAAACTTCCGCCTGCTGTTCGAGGGGGCGGAGCTGTTTTTCCGCCTCGTCCATGCGCTGGACAAATACGGTGAGGTTGTCCTTTGCGCTCTCGAGCTTGCGCTCGATCTCCCCCTTCTGGAGTTTGAATTTCATGACGCCCGTCGCCTCTTCGAACACGGCGCGCCTGTCCTCGGGTTTGGCGTTCATGATGAGATCGACCCTGTTCTGCCCGATGATGGAATAGCCCTCTTTGCCGATGCCGACGTCGTGCAGAAGCCCGACGATCTCTTTGAGGCGGCAGGGCTGCATATTGAGGAGATACTCGCTCTCCCCCGAGCGGTAGAGACGGCGGGTCATGGCGACCTCGCTGTATTCGATCTCGAAGAGGTGATTGGAGTTGTCGAAGACGAGCGTCACCTCGCAGTAGCTGAGCTGGCGGCGGGTCTCCGTGCCGTTGAAGATGACGTCCTGCATGGAAGTGCCGCGCAGCGCCTTTGCCGACTGCTCGCCGAGCACCCACCTGACGGCGTCCGCGACGTTGGATTTGCCACAGCCGTTGGGCCCCACGATACAGGTAACTCCGTCCTCGAATTTGATGGAAGTCTTATCCGCAAAGGATTTGAAGCCGACCACCCTGATTTCCTTCAGATTCAATGTTTTTTCCTCTCTTTGAGTTTTTGAAGTAGCCTTGCGGCGGCTTCCTCTTTCGCCGCCTGTTTGCTCCTGCCCTCACCTTCCGCGCGCAGTCCGAGCGCTTCGGCCTCGGCAAAAAAGCCGCTCTCCGTCTGCCTGACACGGTACACGGGCGTATCCTTGACCCGCTCCTGCGTGTATTCCTGCAATTCCGTGATGGGGTTCGCGGAACTCATGTAGGAAAGCGTCCTGTCAAGAAAGTCACGGGCGGCGGTGATCCCCCCGTCCAGATAGATGCCCGCGACGACCGCCTCGAAGAGGCTCGAACGGAGCTTCCCGTCCTTGCCGCCGAGATCGCTCTCCTGATTGGAGTGCCTCAGAAAGTCCATGAGACGGAGCTTTTCGGCGACGGGCGTCAGCGCCTCTTTGGAGACGTAACCCTTTCTAAGATCGGTCAGTTTCCCCTCTCCCGCGGGCGTCGAGCGGTAGAGCTCATCCGAGACAATGAATTGAAGTACGGCGTCTCCCAAAAATTCCAGCCGCTCGTTGTCCTCGCCCCCGTGGGCGACGTTGTTGCGGTAGGTGGAATGGGTAAAGCACGTTTTCAGAAGTTCCTTGTCGCGGAAGGTATAGCCGATCGACCGCTCCGCCTCCGAATAGGTCTCTTCCGACCAGTCCTGCCCGTTTTTCACGCTTCCTCCGAAAATCCGACGTGCGAAAGCATTTCGGAGATCCTTCCGATGAGATCCCCCTCGTAGGCTTCCGCCACCTGAAGAACGGCGGGGGTGATGCTGTCCGCCTTGGAGGAACCGTGGCACTTGACGACGAGCTTTTTGAGCCCCAAAAAGGGCGAACCGCCGAGGCGGGCATAGTCGAGCATCCCCTTCAGGCGGTTGATCTGCTTGCGGGCGAAGAGATAGCTCAGCTTGCTCGAAAAATTCTTTTTGAACTCCGTTTTAAGGACGGCGGAGACCGTCTTCCCGCAGCCCTCGACCGATTTTAAGGCAATATTGCCCGAGAACCCGTCCGAGACGACGATATCAACGTCCCCGTACATGATGTCCCGCCCCTCGACGTTCCCCACAAAATCGATGTCGGGGATCTCTTTTAGGAGCTTGTACGCCTCTTGGTGGAGCTGGTCCCCTTTGTGGTCTTCCGTACCGTTGTTGAGGAGCCCCACCTTGGGGTTTTTGACGCCGCGCGCCATGGCGTAAGCGGTCGCCATGATGCCGAACTGGGCAAGATAGGCGGGTTTACACTCCGCATTCGCGCCGCAGTCGCAAAGCAGCGTCTGCGTGCCGCGCACATTGGGGATCCCGGGGCAGAGCGCGGGGCGCATGACTCCCTTGATCCTGCCGATGTGCATGATCCCCCCCGTGAGCACGGCGCCGGTGCTTCCCGCCGAGAGGAACCCCGCGACGGTGTCGTCCTCCTTCAGCCGTCTGAGCCCGACGACGAGGGAGCTGTCCCGCTTTTGCCGTACGGCGAGGGTGGGGCTGTCGTCATTCGTGATGACTTCGGTGCACGGGACGAGTTCCACGCGGCTGCCGTCGAAACTGTATTTGTCGAGCTCGTGCGCGACGAGGGCTTCGTCCCCCGTGAACACGAGCATGATATCCTTTCTTTTTTCGAGCGCAAGAAGCGCGCCTTTTACGATCTCGGACGGGGCGTTGTCCCCGCCCATGGCGTCTACGATCACTTTCAACATTTTGTTATCTCCTTGGCATACAGCAATACGGAGTAATTATAGCATTTTTTTTCGGAAAAGTAAACCTTTTCAGCGAAAAACCAAAAAATGAAGAGGGTATAATCGGGGGAAATCCTGTCAAAACTTTGACTGCGGTGAGCATGCCCCTTTCCCGCTACATAAAATGATAGCGGAAGGCTCACCAAAGAGGTAACTATGATCGTCAAACGCGGAGAACTCTATTATGCGGATCTGAGCCCCGTCGTGGGGAGCGAACAGGGCGGCGTGCGCCCCGTGCTCGTCGTGCAGAACGACACGGGGAATAAATATTCCCCCACCGTGATCGCGGCGGCGGTGACGAGCAAGATCCACAAGGCGAGGCTTCCCACGCACATCGAGCTGCCCTCCGCCTTCGGGCTCGCCAAGGACAGCGTCATCCTTCTCGAACAGATCCGCACCATCGATAAAAAACGTCTCATGTCGCGCATCGGGGAGCTCCCTCCCGCCACGATGTCGCGCGTCAACCGCGCCATTCTCATCAGCCTCGGCTTCGGAGAAAGCGTGTGATTTTTCCAAATTCTCAAAGGAATCCGCCCGCAAGGGCGGTTTTCTCTTGCCCCCGACCGTTTATTGTGCTATAATCTGTGGTATAAAAAAAGAAAACAACGGAGGGTATCATGTCCGAAAAGACCAAAGGGCAAAAGCTCTTAAAAGAGCTTGCTTACAAAAAACAAAACTACTTCGAAGCCGCTTCCGAAGAGGAAAAACAGGCGATCTTCGGCTATGCGGAAGGCTACAAGGCATTTCTCGACGCCGCAAAGACGGAGCGGGAAGCCTGCGCGGAGAGCGTCGCGCTCGCAAAGAAAAAGGGATTTTCGGAGTACAAATTCGGCGATCCGTTAAAATCGGGCGATAAAAAGTACTTCGTCAACCGCGGAAAATCCGTCGTCGTGTTCCGCGTGGGGTCTCTTCCCCTCGAAGAGGACGGCATCCGCATCATCGCTTCCCATATCGACGCGCCCCGCGTGGATATCAAGCAAAATCCGCTCTATGAAGACAGCGGCATGGCGTTTTTGAAGACGCATTACTACGGCGGGATCAAAAAATACCAGTGGACGGCGATCCCGCTCGCCCTGCACGGCGCCGTCGTCTTAAAGGACGGCACCAAGGTTGAGATCCGCGTCGGCGAGGATGCGGGCGATCCCGTATTCTACATCAACGACCTTCTCCCCCACCTCGGGCAGGAGCAGATGAGCGGCCACGCCAACAAACTCATCGAGGGGGAACAGCTCAACGTCCTCGTGGGCGGGCTTCCCTATCCCGACGAGGAAGTGAGCGACAAGATCAAGCTCACCGTCCTCTCCATTCTGCATGAAAAGTA
>CANRIY010000075.1 GCA_947630775.1 uncultured Clostridia bacterium
GGAAAGGGGTTCTCGGAAACACGGCGGGTGGAAACCCCTCAGTCACCTACGGTGACAGCTCCCCTGAGAGGGGAGCCAAGAGTGGTGGTTGCGTGACAGCTCAGGCGGAAAAGGCTCCATAAATAGAATGGTCGCCTTTTCCCGCCATCCCTAAGGAAGGATCCTATGAGGGGCGCCGAGAAATACCCATGCTTTAACTTTCGTAGGTTCTTGCTTCGAGGAAGGCGAGGACGGTCTCGACGGCGGTATTGAGTGCTTCTCCCCCGAAGCCGTGGCCTGCGCCCTCGATCACGGTGAGTTCGCACTTCTCCCCGTAAACTTCCTTTGCACGGTCGATATATTCTCTGTGTACGATGGGGTCCTGATCCCCCCAGACGATGCAGACGTCCTTTTCAAACCCGCCGATGACCTCGTAGGGGTCGAGATCCTGAACGGACTTGATATACTCCGCGCCGATGGTATATCCCATGAGCGCGGTGTCCTGTTCGGGCTTCCCGCGCCAGTCGTCGGGAATGTTGAGCGCGGGGAAGTAGAGCGCAATTGCCGATACCATGTCCGCGATCTCCCTGTCGGCAGCGGTGAGCGCCGTGATAAATCCGCCCTGACTTCCGCCGAAGAGAAAGATCTGCGTCGGGTCTACCCGTGAATAATTTTTGAGCTTGTTGATGACGGCGATGAGATCCTCTTTCATCGTGTAGGGCGTATAGGAGGAAGCGTCCCGCCCCGTGCTCTTTCCGTTTTGCTGTGCGCCGCAATAATCGAATGTGTAGACGACGTAGCCGCGCTCGGCGAACCTTTGACACTCCTTGGGAAAGTCGCTGTAATGCCCGTTGAAGCCGTGGCTGAGAATGACGAGCGGGTATTTTCCCTTCGGCTGAGGCCGGTATAAGGTGCCGTAGAGGGTGATCCCGTCGTATTCCACGGTGTATTCCCGTTCCGTGACTCCGTACGTAAAATCCTTATCGAGTACGCGGAGCTTCCGTTCCCCGCCTTCGTCGGGCGTTTGCTCTTCGCCGTCCTGTCCGTCCCCTTGGGCGGGGCCTTGTTCCTCTTTGTCCTCATCGGGCTTCTTTTCGGGCATTTCTTCCTCCTGTTTTGTGTCCTCGTCCGCATTCTTGTCCGTTTTTTTGTCACAGCCCGTCATGATGCCGCCAAAGGTAAAGACCGCGGCGAGCGCGCACGCCAAAACCGTTTTTTTCATGATTTTCCCCCTGTCCTCTGTATCGTAAAATTTTTGTGTCAATACAGGGACGGAAAGATTGTATCATAGGGGAAAATTTTTGTCAAGATTGTTAGCAAAAAAGAGGCTCCGCCCGTGCGCATACTCCTGCGGTTTTCCGCATAGAATAGTCCGAAAGTTCAAACGGGGGTGAATGTATGCGGAAATTGGTTTGCGGGGCGGCTGTCGCGGCGGTGATTCTGGCGGCGCTGCCTCTTGCCGCCTGCGGCGGGGAGACGGCGAAAAACAGCTATTCGATCCATGCGGAATATTTCGAGGAAGAGGAAACACTCCGCTGTGAGATGACGGCGACGGTCTTTAACGAAACGGACAATGCGCTTTCGACGCTACCCTTCCAGATCTGGGCGAACGCCTACCGCGAGGGTGCGATCTACAAGCCCGTCTCCGAGCTCTACGCGCCCGCCGCATACTACGACGGGGAAAGCTATGGGGGCTTCACTCTGGAGCATGCGGAAGGCGCTTCCTGCACGGTGGGGGGCGCGGACGAGAATATCCTCTATGCCGCCCTTGCGGAACCCCTCTATCCCGACGAAAGCGTCTCGCTCTCCTTCACTTTCAGCGTAAAACTTGCAAAGATCGAACACCGTTTGGGGGTGGGGGAGCACTGCGTCAACCTTGCGAATTTTTATCCCGTGCTCTGCGCCTACCGCGACGGCGGCTTTTATGAGTGCGTTTACAGCGAAAACGGGGACCCCTTCGTGAGCGAGACCGCGAATTATTCGGTGGAACTCACCGTGCCCGCAAAATATGACGTCGCGGGCGCCGTTCTCAAAGAGGAGAGCGGCGGGAAACGGCTTTACGCCCTCGAGGCGGAAAACGTGCGGGACGTTGCCTTTGTGCTCGGCGATTTCACCCGTCTCGACGGGGAGAGCCACGGCGTACCCGTCTCCTACTTTTATTTCGACGACGCCGCGCCCGAGCGCACCCTTTCCGCCGCATGCGACAGCCTCTCCTTCTTCTGCGATACCTTCGGCGATTACATCTATCCCTCCTACACCGTCGTACAGACCGATTTTCCTTACGGCGGCATGGAATATCCCATGCTCTCGATGATCTCTTCCACAGCCGCGGAGGAACAGGTCGCCGCTGTCGTCGTCCATGAGACGGCGCACCAGTGGTGGTACGCCATGGTGGGGAGCGACCAGTTCGGGGAGGCGTGGCAGGACGAGGGGCTCGCCGAGTGGTCCTCCGCCCTCTTCTTCGAGGCGCATCCCGCGTACGGGGTGAGCTACAGGGAGATGGTGAACGCCTCCGAGCGCTCCTACCGCGCCTTTTTCTCGGTCAGCGCGCAGGTCAGGGGGGAGGCGGACACGCGCATGTCCCGTCCCCTTACCGAGTACACGGGGCTGTACGAATACCGCAACATCGCCTACGACAAGGGGGTGATCCTCTTCGACCGCGTGCGCGACGCCGCGGGGGAGAAAAAGCTCATCAAGGGGCTCAGAATGTATGCGGAGACGAACTGCGGCAAGATTGCCTCTCCCGCCGACCTTGTCTCCAACCTCGATAAGGCGGGCGCGAGCGTCGGGGAGCTCATCTTTTCCTTTACGGAAGGGCGCTGCGTGATCTGAAAAGAGTTGCAAAACGGCGCGGAAAGCGGTATAATCAAGCTATGCCGATATTCCGTTACCGCTGCCCGCAATGCGGGAAGATCTTCGATGAACTTGTGAAAACGCACGGGGAAGAAGTGCTCTGCCCCGATTGCAGGCGCGCCGCCGAGCGGTGCTGGTCGGGCACGGTTTATTCCGCGACGGGGAAACCCGCCAAAAAGTGTTCGGGCGACTGCAAGACGTGCGGCGGCTGCCATTGAGACTACTCACCTGAGCCTCTTGCTTCCCCTCGTAGGGGAAGTACCCGCGCAGCGGGGGATAGGGTTTTTGAAACCCCTCAGTCACCTGTGGTGACAGCTCCCCTATAAGGGGAGCCGAGAAACGGGGCGCAAGGGCGCGCGGCGTCATCCTGAGCCGCGCTCACATGCCCCCTCCCAAGGAGGGGGGTAGGGGGGTGGGCAATATGCGTACTGTTTTTCCTTTTCCTCATCTCGAGCGAGCGAGTGGATCTCATAGACCCACGGATGCCCGTACTTAAGGGATTCACTCGCCTCTTGCGAGGCTCGGAATGAGGGACCGCCTCCTTTTCTCCCGCGGGATTCTTCGGTCGCAGAGCTCCCTCAGAATGACGCGGGGGCGGACGCCGAGAACCCCTCAGTCACCTGTGGTGACAGCTCCCCTACAAGGGGAGCCGAGAAACGGGGCGCGGGGCGTCATTTATGAAAAAACAATGTGAAAATTCATAAAAGCATGGGCGTTTGCTTGACAAGCGCCCTGTTTTTTCGTATAATGATACCGTATAAATGTATAAATTGAAAACGGACGGCAGTCTTTTCCAAAAGCGGAGATCTCTGCCGTGAAGGAGGATCTTATGACATCCGGTTTCAGAAAAATTCTCATAGCTGCGGCGTCCGCGCTTCTCTTTGCGTCCTCGCTCGCGCTCTTTGCCGCTTGCGATGAGCCGCGGGGGGGCACGGAGAACCCCGACGGCCATGAGCACACCGTTGAAAACTGGACGGTCAAGACGCCCGCGACCTGCACCGAATATGCGGTCGAAGAGGGGGTATGCACCGTCTGCGGGCAGACGCAGACCCGTGCGGGGACGACGCTCGCCCCGCATAACTTCGAATTTGTTTCCACGGTCAAAAAGCCCACCTGTACGGAGAGCGGGCTCGACAACGTCAAATGTTCCGTCTGCGGCAAGGAGAGCACGCAGGAGACCGATCCCGCCCATACATGGAAACGGACAGGGATCATCTCGCCCGCTACCTGTGATACAGACGGCGAGGTTACCGTCAAGTGTGAAGCCTGTGGCACGGAGAGTACGCAGGTATGGGAAAAACTCGGGCACAGCTGGACGGACGACGGGACGGGGAGTGAACCCACCTGCACGGAGCCCGGTTCCCGCAACATGAGCTGTTCGCGTTGCGGCGCCAAGGACGTGCAGGAGATCCCCGCCCTCGGGCACGACTGGGAAGAGGACTTCACCGTCGACAAGATCCCGACCTTCGACGAGGCGGGTTCCCGCTCCGTTCACTGCAAGCGCTGTGAGGACGGACGGGACAGGGTGACCGAGATCCCCAAGCTCGACGCAAACAAAGATACGACTTACGAATTTCACCTGACCCGCTCGAACGGCGACGCCCTTTCGGCGACGGGCATCGGGTTCGAAGTCTATGACGGCGAAGACAAGGTCGCAAACGGCACCTTCAAAAACGGGATCGGGATCGCGCTCCTTCCCGCAAAGGTCTACACCGTCTACCTGACCAATTACCCCGAAGGATACACCGTGCAGGACGGATACACGACTTCCTTTGACGAATTTACGACGGGCGGCGCGATCGCCTGCGAGACGCCGATCTCGGGCAAACTCATCGAAACGCCCGCAACGGCGCAGACGAAGTACAGCGTGGGCTCCGTCGTACACGACTTCACCTATACGGACGCCGTGACGGGCGAAACGCTTCAGCTCAGCGACATTTTGAAGACCAAGAGAGGGGTGATCCTCAACTTCTGGTATGTCAACTGCACCTATTGCAGAGAGGAATTCCCCGAACTTCAGCGTCTTTACAGGGAATACGGCGAGGATATCGCGATCATTGCCGTCAACGCTTCGGCAAGGCTCACGGAGCTCGGGCAAATGGCGGTCCCCGATACCAAGGTAATGATCCAAAGATTTGTGCGGAGTGAAGGATACACCTTCAATTTCGTCGAAGATCCCGCGGGCGGCGAAGCGCTCAGCTGGAAATTCTCCGTTGCGGGGACGCCCGTCAGCTACTTTATCGACGCGGAAGGCGTCGTCTGCGAGATCGTGGACGGTTACGTCGAGGGTTCGAACGAAACGCGGCTGAGGAACGCAATCGAGAAGATGCTCTCCGTCAGTGCGCAGAAGCCCGCCGAGGCGATGCTGCCCGGGAAAGAGTCCTGATTTTTGCATATAACTGTTTTGGCGGAACGCTCCTCTTTTCGGGGGAGCGTTTTTTGACCCGCCCCTTGCCCTCGCTCCTTCGGGGAGAGGGTGTCCCGCAGGGACGGGTGAGGGGGTTCTCTTGGCGCCCCTTTAGGGGAGCTGTCACGCGCTCTTGCGTGACTGAGGGGTTTCAAAACCCTATCCCCCGCTGCGCGGGTACTGTCTCACGCGGGTAGAGACCCGCGTAACTTCGCGCCCGAGATGTCTCGACAAGCTCGACATGACAACGGGCGCTCGTGCCGCCCTTGGTGCACAATAGAAGTGCGGGCGGGGCGGTCAGCATTTGCCCGAACAAATGGGCAAATGCCAAGAAAATTTTGCGCCAAAGATTATCAATCTTTGGCAGAAGTGCAAAATTTTCCCTAAGAGGGGAAGCGAGGTGGGGGCGGGACAAGTTCTAATTATGCTCCGCCTTACTTCTCGTTCAGGCAGGCGATGCCGGGAAGGACTTTGCCTTCGAAGAGCTCAAGGGAAGCCCCGCCGCCCGTCGAAATGTGCGTGATCTTATCCGCATAGCCGAGCTGGGTGCAGGCAGCCGCGCTGTCGCCGCCGCCGACGATCGTCGTCGCGCCCTTCGCATCCGCAAGCGCCGCCGCAACGGCATTCGTTCCCGCGGCGAGGATGGGATTCTCGAACACGCCCATGGGGCCGTTCCAGATGACCGTTTTTGCCGTCTTTACCTTTTCCGCAAAGAGCGCGCGGGTCTTTTCGCCGATATCGAGCCCCATCTTGTCCGCGGGGATGTTGTGCGAGGAGACCGTCTCCACTTCGACGGGTGCGTCGATTGGATCGGGGAACGCCGCCGCAATGACGGTATCGACGGGGAGAAGGAGCTCCTTGCCCTCGCTTGCCGCTTTTGCGATCATCTCTTTGCAATAGTCGAGTTTTTCGTCGTCCACGAGCGAAGTACCGACTTCATACCCCTGCGCCTTGAGGAAGGTGTATGCCATGCCGCCGCCGATGATGAGCGTATCGCACTTTTCAAGCAGGTTGGAGATGACGCCGAGCTTATCGGCAACTTTCGCGCCGCCGAGGATCGCCACGAAGGGGTGGACGGGATGATCGAGGGAGTCCGCCATCACGGAGAGCTCCTTTTCGATGAGGAAGCCGCAGACGGCAGTCTTGACGAGCCCGTATTCGACGATCGCCGCCGTCGAAGCGTGCGAGCGGTGCGCCGTGCCGAATGCGTCGTTGACATAGATATCGGCGTAAGAAGCGAGCTTCTTGCAGAATTCGAGATCTTTCTTCTCCTCTTCCCAGTGGAAGCGGAGATTTTCGAGGAGAACGGCTTCGCCTTCCTTGCATGCGGCGACTTTCGCCTGTGCGTCGGGGCCCACGACATCGTGCGCGAAGGTCACTTTTCCGCCCAAAAGTTCGTTGAGGCGTGCCGCGACGGGCGCGAGGGTGAGCTTTTTGGGCTCCTCCTTCTTTGCCTTTTCGATGATGGCTTCCGCAGTCGTCTCGCCCTTTTCCACCTTTGCCTTATCCTTTTTGTTGAGCTTCACCTCGTCCGAGAAAATGGAGTGCGGCTTGCCCATGTGCGAGCAGAGGGTCACCTTTGCGCCCGCGTCAAGCAGGTATTGGATGGTGGGGAGTGCGCCGATGATACGGTTTTCGTCCGTGATCTTGCCGTCCTTCATGGGGACGTTGAAGTCGCAGCGCACGAGGACGTGCTTGCCGCGGAGGTCTTTCAGATCTTTTACGGTCATTTTGTTCATGGTAATTCCTTCCTTTTTATAAATTTCCTATTTATCTTAATGCTTTTTTGCGGTTTTGTCAATCATTGAAGGGAAATTCGCTCCGAAAAAGGGTCTTTTTTTCGAAAAAACATGCCATCATTTTGTTGACAGAAAGTTGCAAATTTGGTAAAATGTCTTTTGCCTGTAATTCGGCAGTCTTTTTTCATGCCGAAAAGGGCGTCAAAAACAGATTCTCCGAGATCGAAAGATTTTGAGGATATTCCGAAAATACTGTAAGGAGGTTCCAAATGCCCACAATCAACCAGCTCATCAAGAAAGGCAGAGAAAGAGAGGCGTTCAAGTCCAAGAGCCCCATTCTCGACCAGTGCCCCCAAAAGCGCGGCGTATGCCTTTCCGTGACGACGACTTCCCCCAAGAAGCCCAACTCGGCTCTTAGGAAGATCGCAAGGGTGAGATTGACCAACAAGCAGGAAGGTACCGTGTACATTCCCGGCGAAGGCCACAATCTTCAGGAGCACAGCTCCGTGCTCATCCGCGGCGGAAGAGTCAAGGAC
>CANRIY010000076.1 GCA_947630775.1 uncultured Clostridia bacterium
ACAGCCCGATGGGCTGTGAGGGACGCCGCGACAGGAGGCGTGGCCTCGCCGACGGGGTTGCGGCGGTCCCTGCCGCCCAAGGTAAGGGGGTGGGGCGAGTTCTAAATCACGGCGCGTGGCAGGGTCTCCCTGCCTAAGCGCACCCTATTTGGTACCCTACGGGAACCTTGATGTCCTGTGAAACAGAAAGGTGACGGCCGAATCGCTTTTACAAGGCAGAAGTCTTAACCCCTCGTTGAATTTGTTTTTGAGCATGCGCCCCTAAGGCGCAGACGAAAAAAGAAATTCAACGAAAGTGCTCTCAGCTCTTTGTCTCTACTTTCGCTTCGATCTCCGTGATAGCTTTCTCGGGCACGGCGTCTTTGAGCTCGGAATACTTTTTGAGAGAGGAACGGTACAGATCGCGCTTCAGCTCAAAGAGATCGCAGCCCGACGCGACGCATTCATCCCACAGCGTCCCGACATACCCCTTCAGCGTCTCCTCGGCGGAGCGCAGCGTTTCGTCGGAGACCTCGTCGGTGGAGACGTCATCGATGGGGGCGGACATCCCGCGGCAGCACAGCCGCACGGTGAGCGAGAGGGAGAGCTTGACCTTGGGGCTCTCTTTTGTATCGAGCGAAACGCCGCCGCCGTTTTCAAGCACCGTCAGCGTGACGGGCTTCTCCCCGTCCATGGCGTTGAACGTCCCCGTAAACACTTCTCCCTTCAGGAGAGAGAACGTGAATGTCTCCTCGGGGGAGAGCAGTCCGACCATTTTTCCCTCGTGAAAGAGCGCCGTCTCGTTTGCAGAATAGATCTTCTGCGTTTCGCTCTGTTTACCCGAGCCGCCCGAACTCTCGTTCCCGCCCGCTTCCTGCGCGCCTTCCTGATCCGCCATGCGAAGATAGGGCAGATACCCGCTCTTGGAGACGCCGAAGTAGGACATCGAAAAATCTTTTAGCGTGTTCGGCATGACCTTGCCCGACTTTATGGACGCGTCCGAAAAGAGTTTGGTGATGGCGAGGGAAGAGGCGTCGTCGATCGCGCTCTGCGAGGAGAGCATCTCGCCCGCTTTTCCCTCACAGACGGCGAGATAGCAGGAATCGGACATGTATTCGCTCCTCAAAAAGTAGTTGAGTCCCCCGAACACGTCCTCCTTTGCCGTCTCTTCCCCCAAGAGGAGCAGATTGCAGAACACGAGTTTGGGCACCCATCCCGTCTTTGCATACAGCATGGAGACGCAGTCCGAGACCGTTTTCCCTTCCGTCTCGATCTCCACCGAGGAAGTGCCGCCCGTCGTTCTGTCGCTTCCCTTCGGAACGGCGATCTGCGAGGAGAGAATGTAGCCGTCCTCCGTCTTATCGATGCCCGCCGCTAAAATGACGGCGGTCTTTTGCACGTCCACAAGCCCGAAGTCATTCGAGAAAAAGGCAAAGAGGATGACCGCGAGCAGGATGAGATAGAGTTTCATGGGGATCGTCTTGATGAATTTACGCGCGTCCATGGTCTCTCCTTAAAAGCAAACTCAGCGGCGGCAGGATGACGCAGAAGGCGGGGAAGATCCAGAAGGCGGGCCCCGTGATGAAGCGCATGACCTCGCCGAAACGGTTGTCCAAGAGATATAAGAGGGTGAGGAAAACCGCGTTGACCGCGACCGAAAGAACGGTGGCGAGATGTTTCTGCCTTCCGAAGGGTTGAAGATAGCAGTCGATCCCCGCTTGCAGGGGGACGGCGCACCAGAACGCCATCACGAGCGAGAGCGCGTAGATGAAGAGATAGTCGATCCGCCCGAGCACGGTGATCCCCGAGAAGTATTTGGACGTCTTTGTGATGGCGAAATACTGATTGACGGCGAGGTCGCCGAAGACCGAATAGAACACCGCAAGGAAGAGGAGCACGCCGAGCCCGCCCGCAAGATACCACAGCGTTCCCTTCCATGCCGTACCCTTTTGGTAGTCGATCCGCCCGAGCAGCATGAGAAGGATCGCCCCGTCGAAAAACCAGCTTGCCGAAGACGAGAGCGCCTTCCCAAAGCCCGCGCCGCCCCCTCCGCCGACGGGCAGAAGAAAGCCGAAGTCCGCCGAACCGAAGGAGAAGATGAGGATCCCCGCGAGCCCCGCGACCGAAATGGGCCCCAAAATATCCCAGACGCGCCCCTGCGAGCCGAACGGCTTCGCGCACAGATAGACGCTGAACACGAAGAAGGGCGCGAAGGCGGCGAGAGAGGGAAGGGTGTCGTAAAAGACGCTCTGCACGAACAGCCGCTGCTCGAGAAGGGGCAGAAGCGCCGCATAAAAGAAGAAGAGCGAGAGCACGCATAAGATCACAATGCTTGCGATTTTCCCGAAGGTATTTTCCAAGAGTTCGTACAGGCTCATTTTCTTGCCCGACGCGAGGAGAACGGCGAATACGACGCCCGCCTCGATGAGGTAGCTCACGAGCATGGGGAAGAGCAGATCGTTCTTTGCGAACTTTGCAAGCAGTGAGGGAAGAAAGACGATCTTCCCCACGGGCATCACACAGGCGAGGAAGAAGTAGAGCTGGCGGGGGGATATCTTGTTCATTTGAGCCTCCTCTTATTTTTGCTTCCGAGCGTCCTCGGCCGCAACTTCAAAGATCCGAGATCGTATTTGACGATGCTGTCGCGCAGGTCTCTCCCGACCATCGGCGAGAAGGGGGCGAGCAGCGGCGCCCCGAAGTTTTCGGTCGTGACGAGATAGAAAAGGATGAACGCCGTCGCAAGAATGATGCCGTATGTCCCCACGCTCCCCGCGACGAGGAGCATCAATAGGCGCAGAACGCTCGTCTGTTCAATGAGGTTGGGAACGGCATAGAGCCCGATGCCCGAAAAGGCGATGATGATGATCGCGGGCGTGGAGACAAATCCCGCCGACACCGCCGTCTCCCCCAAGACGAGCGCCCCGACGACGGAGAGCGCCATGCCGACGTACTTCGGCATGCGGATAGACGCCTCGTTCAAAACTTCCAGCACAAAGAGCACGAGGAGCATTTCAAGCGAGGGCGAAAAGGGGATGTCGCGGATGCTCCCCGCGATCGTGAGGAGCAGTTTCACGGGGAAGAGCTGCAATTTGAAGAGCTGCGCCGCAACGTAGAAGGCGGGAAGATAGATCGCAACGAGGAGGGAAAGTAGCCGCAGGATACGGGTGAACGTCGCGCGGTGGGACGGAACGAAGTAGTCCTCGCTCGACTGGAAATCCTCGATGATGAGGTAGGGGAGGGTCAGGGCGATCGGAGAGCCGTCCACAAGGAGGCCCACCCGCCCCTCGGCGATCTTCGCACAGAAAATATCGGGCTTTTCGGTCGTGCCGACCTGTTTCACGAGGGAATAGGGACGCGAGGCGAGGAAATGGGTGAGATAGGACGAATCGGGGACGACGTCGATGTCGATCTCCCCGAGTTTTTTCCTGACTTCTTCCACCGTCTTCTGCACGGACGTCCCCTCGAGATAGCAAAGGGCGACGACGGTCTTGGAACGCCGTCCCACCTCGAGGTTTTCGATCCTGAGTTCCCCCGTTTTCAGGCGGCGGCGGACGAGAGATGTGTTGATCTTCACGTCCTCGATGAAGCCCTCGCGGGGGCCTTTCACGGCGACGTCCGTCGAGGGCTCGGCGATCGCCCGCACGAACACTTTTTTCGTCCCGACGACGATGCCCTCGTCCATTCCTTCCCAAAGGAGCACGGGGTTGCCCGCGAGTACCTCTTCGGCAAGTTTTTTCAGCTCCTTTTGGAGCCGCAGTTCGGGGGAAGTGATGTTTTTCCCGATCTCCTCCGCCGTCCGCTCCCCCTCATAATGCAAAAGGGGGCGGATGAGCTGTTCGCCCAAGAGCTCCTTGTCGGTGATCGCATCCGCATAGATGCAGACAAAGGGGAGCCCGCTGGAGGAGACAAACTCAAACGTCAGGATGTCCTCTGCGGGCAGGAGCTTTTTGAGCGCCTCGGCATCCTTTTTGAGATCGCCTGTTACATATTTCATATAAGGAAGTATGGTGGTCTCCGCCGTTTTTATGCGCCGCCAAAGCCCTACCCCCTTTGGGGGGAGGGTGGCACGGCACAGCCGTGACGGGTGGGGGGGCAATAAGGCGGGCATCATCCCCCCCACCACCGCCTGCGGCGGAGCCTCCCCCCCAAAGGGGGTAGGCCTTGGAGCTACCCTTCGTTCTAAATTACTGCGCGTGGCGGGGTCTTCATGGCTCCTCCCAAGGAGGAGCTGTCACCGCAGGTGACTGAGGTGGGCACGTTCTAAATCACTGCGCGAAGCAAAACCACGCTTTTGCGGCAGCGCACTCAATTTGTCGAACCCTTTCGGCTTACTGTCCTGTGAAACAGAACGTTGGCGGCCGAATCGCTCATACAAGGCAGAAGTCTTAACCCCTCGCAAATTTCTTTAACCTTGATATGCCGCCCGCAGGGCATTCCGATTATAAAGAAATTTGCGAAAAATCGAGCGAAATAAACAAAAAAACCGCCTGCGGTATCCCGCAGGCGGAAAACGTCATGTAATTTGTTTTAAGTATTCTTCGATGAGCGCCGCGGTGGCGGCAAGCTCTCCCTCTTCAAGAGGGGGGTCGGCATAAGCTAAAAGCGTCTCTTCGATCTTTTTGCCCAAGTCTTCCTCCGATCTGTCCAAGCCCGAGATCTCTTCCGCCGCCCGATCCCGCTTCTCCGCGGGGATGCATTCAAGGAGAGGCAGGAGCGGATCCGTCCGAAATTTCCCGCGCAGGAAATTTTCATAGACGGCATAGTAGACCGTGGCGACGCTTCCGGTGCCGAACCCCCGTCCGACGATCCCGAAAGCCTCCTCTGCCGTAAAGCAGATCCCGCCCTTTGCGATCAGGCTGTACGCCGCATAGATCAGAATTCCGAGCGCGAAGGGCAAAAAGACATACACCTTGCTGCTAACCGATTTCATGACCGTTTTTTTGAGGAGAGACGTCAAAAACGTCACTCCGACCGCGAGTAGAAGTACGTCCACGCCGAACCGGCGCAGGACTTCGGCTACCTGTATGATGTCCATAAAAGCACCGTCCTTTTCCCGCCGCAAAAACATCATAGCACGGTTTTTTGAAAATGGGGGGACGTATGACATTTATTTTATAAAGGTTTTACTTTGACGCTTCCGCACAGCACTTCGGCATAGGAGTAGGACGTCTTTCCGAGGAAATTTTTATCGTTCGGCTCGACGGTAAAGAGGGCGGGGTACACCCCCGAGAGCTCTCCGCAGAACCGTTGGATCTTGTTCCTTCCGAGGTTTACGGTGACGTCGACCTGTCGTTTGAAATAATCCGCGATCGTCTTTTTGACGGCGGCGATGTCGCTCTTCTGCTTGATCATATGACAATGATTGCCCTTCTTCCCCTCAAATATACCCCGCTCGACAGGCAAAGCGGCGCATAACGCCCGCAAAGGGCGCATAAAATGAAGGGAATCCATCATAAGGAGTGAATTATGTTGAACACGCAGACGCAAACGTTCCGCGGATACGGAAAGGTCAAAGAGCTCTCCGCACAGACGGCGGTGGAGTGCCGCTTCGGCGGGGAAGTGGAGACGGTACTCACCGCGCATGCGCATGCCGCGCTCACGGGCGCGGACGCGGGAAACGGCGAAGTGCGCTACTATGGGAAAGCGCATTTTTCCATCGTCTACGAGGACGCCGAAAAACACATCTGCCGCGCCGAAAAGGGGGTGGAATGGGCCGCGACGGTCAAGGACGAGAGCGTCTTCCCCGCGCTCACGGCAAGGGCTTCCGTCTCGGTGGAGAATATTTCGACGCGGAGAGAGGGCGCAAGCGTCTTTCTCACCGCCCTTCTCGGCACAGATATCTCCCTCTACGGGGAACAGAACTTCGAGTATCTCACGGGCGGGGATCTCGTCGTCAAGCGGGAAGCGGTCAAGACGGTCACCGCCCACCTCTGCGGCGGCGCCTGCGAAGCGGAGGACGAATTCGAAACGGAACCCCTCGGCGACATTCTGCAGCACAGCGAGAAGGCGTGCGTGACGGACGTCGTCTGCGAGACGGGGCTCGTCAAGGCGGAGGGGGAGATCAACCTCGGCGTTCTCGCCCTCAAAGGGGAGAATGCGCTCATGTCCTTCGAACGCCTCGTTCCCTTCCGTGCGGAGATCCCCTGCGAAGCCTCCGCTTACGGTTGTAGCGCCGAGGTGCATGTCAGCGTCGTGGACGTCTCCATCCACGCCGAAGAAGAGGACGGTAAGAGCCGCATCGAGGTACGCTTTACCCTCACGGCGGAGGCATGCCTCTACGAAGAGGTCGCTTTGGACGGCATCGTGGACGCCTTCTCCAAGGAGAGCGAGGTCGCGCTCGCCTATTATGAAGGAAACGCCGTCTGCGCGGGAGAGACCCGCCGCGTCGCCGAACGGGTCTCGGGGAAAGCGATCCTCTCGGGCAGCGTGGATTTCTCGGATACTCTGCAAGCGGTCACATTGCAGCGCGCGGAGGCAGAGATCGTCTCCGCGGAGGACGGAAAGCGGGCGGAAGGGGTTGCCGCGGCGACGCTCGTCATCAAGGCGAGCGACGGGGAATACCGCTGCGTCGAGATGAGCCTGCCCTTCTCCATCCCCGTGACGGCGGAAAACTGCACGGCGGACGTCCTCGTCCTCGGCATGTCCGCCCGCCAGAAGCAGGAGGGAGAGATCGAGGCGGAGGCGACGGTCAAGATCTTCCTGTCCGAGAAGAAGGAATATCCCGTAAAACTGGTGACAAACGCCGCGGAGGGCGAAAAATTCACCGAGAGCGACAGCGCAATCAGCGTCTATATCCCCTGTGCGGGCGACGGGCTGTGGGAGCTTTCCAAGCGTCTCAAAAAATCGCCCGAAGAGGTCACAAAGAGCAATCCCGACATCGAATTCCCCGTCAAAGAGGGCCAGCGCGTCGTCATCTACCGCCGCAAGGCACTCTGATTCTATCTGTTTTGAAGAAAAAAGTCTCTCCTTTCAACCGAGAGAGATTTTTTTGACGGGAGAAAAAGTTCGCCTTCACCTATATCTTGTGTCTGCTCCGTGTGTTTTTCGGAATATATAGAATATGCCAAATTTTCCCGAATTTTCCGTAAAAAATCCGAAAAATCCGCCGAAAATTGCTTGACGAAATAAAAATGAAGTGTTATGATAGGGAAGCTATTTCGCGGAACCCCCGCGGAAAAGTTTTCCTCTGTCGAGGAAATTCCGGAGACTGACAACTGCATAGCAAGAGAAGAAAGAAAGGAAAGGCAAGAAAATTCAAGACGAATAGGTTAATACGAAGATTAGCGAGACGAGAATTTTGTTAGGCTAAAGAAGTGACGTATTCGAACAGGAATCATAGGATTTTCTAAAAAGACTTTAAGAGACGAGTAGAAAGATCAAGCTACGAAGGGCTCACGGAGGATGCCTTGGCATATGGCGCCGAAG
>CANRIY010000077.1 GCA_947630775.1 uncultured Clostridia bacterium
CGGTTTTGCGCCCTGCCTTGCCCCGCGGACACAGAAAAAACCTACGGTTTCCCGTAGGTTTTTTCTGTTCACTCACGCATGGTGAGGTTTGTGGTCTTTCGCTTATTCGGCGGGAGAAGCAACAGGCGTGCCCTCAAATGCGGCAACGTTATCCCACCAGAACGGGTTCCCCGCGATGATGAGCCGCACTTCGTTCGTGGACATACCGGAGTTAGCCGTGTAGGAGACAGACCAAGTGCCTTCCTCGGTAACGCATTCATAGGAGAGATAGAACTTATCGCCGATACGGATGATCGTAAGCGTATAGCTGCCGCCCCAGTTCTTGCCGTTCGCGATCGCGTCACCCTCTGCAGTGATAGCGCCGTCCGATGTCTGAGGGATATGATCCTTGCCCGTCTCTGCTCTATCGACCGTACCGCACGCATTGTACAGAGTACCCCAAGCGGAATCGGGATTAGCCGAGAAGTACCCTTCGGTTGCCGCTTCCACGGTGGTATCCTTGACATCGATCCAGCCGTCACGGTAAGAAAGGTCGCGCGTGCGTTCCCATGTGTACACCACGGCGAAGTCGCCCGTCTTGGTGAGGATCGTCGTCAGATCGCCGACATCATCCCAAGTGCCGGTAGGATCTTTCAGTTCGAAGTCCGCAACTTGCGTCATCGTAATGGTCTGCTCCGTACCGCTGAGCGAAGTCTTGATCGACATGATGAGTCCGCACATATCGCACTTGCCGTCGCCGTCTTTGTCGGCATGCGCCTTGCCGCCCTTGTCGGTGTTGCCGTGATCGGGGTTGAGCACGCCGTCGGTTTCGCAACGATCGTTTTCGTTATTGAAGTCGTGCACGTGCTTGGTGAGTGCGTCTGCGGGCTCTTTGCCTTGGGGAACGACGGACTCGGCCTTGGTAGCGGTGTAGATGTTGGCATCCGGATGGAGCGCGATATAGTAGCTTTCATGCATATTCGAGCCCGTAACAGTCACCGTGACCGTGAAGTCGAGGTCCGTTCCGTTCACGAGATGCATCGTGATGACGAGCTTGTCGGCCTTCGTGTAGTCAAACGTGTAGGTAATAGTCGCGCCGTCAAGATATGTCTTCACCGCTGCCGTAATATTTTCGAAGCTATACGTGAAGGATTCGTTCTTGGCATCCTTGAACTCATAGGAAGCAGTGACGCCGAGCGCGGTGTTGCCATTCTCCACATAGTTGTCGAGACGGAAGCCCTGCGCATTCGTATCCTTCTGGTCGGTAATACCGGGTTCGGGGAATTCCCAAACATTATCTTCATTGGACAGGTTCGTACCGGTGAGCTCATAGACGCCGCCCTGATAAAGGATGCCGACGGTCTCCCAATTCGTACCTTCGACCCACGTCTTATAATGGTCACCATTCGTTACGCCCCATGTCTGGGTGGTGCTGGTCTGCACATACTTCTTCGCGCCGCAGTTGTCGCAAGTATAGACTTCATCGTAGCCCTTGAGATCAACGTCGGGGCTTTCATTCTTCGTCCACTGGTGGCCGTTGCCTGCCGTCAGTTTGACGTTGTAGTAGAAGGTCTTATCTGCGGTCAGGTAGCCTTCGACCTTATCTTCGGTGCAGCTGCCCGCGGTGATCGTGCTCTGCGTTCCGCCTGTCGCATCCGCCTGAGCGATGACGCCCGCGGTGCTCACGGTGTAGTAATGCGCTTCGTCGCTTCCGTCCTGATAGCCGTACGCGGTATCCTCATTGATGCCGAGCACGGTAAGGTTGAGCTTCACGACATAGAGATTGCTCTCTCCGTCCTTGCTGTAAACGATCGAGGACGCATTCGTGAGAAGGTTGGGCTCAACAAAGTGGCCGTCCGCATTCACGGAGACGTTATAGACGCCGACCGTGCCGTCGGCGGAGCTTTCGCCCGCATTGACGTTGAGGTTGAGAGTGAACGCCGCATTCGCCAGAAGGAGAAGGTTCGTGCCGTCCGCCTTCACGGAAACGGTGTTGCCGAGCTTCGTGCCGCCGCTGACTGTGAGTGCGGGAGCGATGACGTCTCTTGCGACGAGCGAGCCCGCTTTCATGAGCCTGATCTCAATGCCCTTGACCTCTTCGTTGAGGTTCGCGGCATCCTTCTTCACGGTGACAACTGCCTTGGAGCCTGCCGTGAGAGCGACCTGTGCGTGATATCCGTTGCCGAAATCAACTTCCTTCGAAAGTTCTGCAAGGGTCTTGGAAACATCGCCGATATAGAGGGTATCCGTACCCTGCACACTGCCCGTATAGGTGACGGTGAAGGTGCCGCCGTCGATCGTGAGGCTGTCCGTGCCATCGACTGCGGACTCGATGTCGGAGACGATGAGTTTGTCGAGGTCGATCTTGATGTCGGCCTGAAGGGTGATCGCCTTGTAGTTCGTGAAGTCGATATAGGCTTCCTTCATGCCATCCGCGATGGGAAGGTAGACGGTGAGTTCATTCCTGCCATCGTTGAGTTTGCAGACGGCGCCCGTGATCGCTTTCCCGTCTTTGTCGACGAGTTTGACGGTCATCGTGTCGTCGAGGGCAGCGCTGAGGCTGACCTTGAATGCCGCATAGTAGCCGCTGTTCTCGTGTTCCGCCGTACCGCTGAGAGCAACAACGGCGTGGGTCGCGTTCTTGCCGATCTCGTATTCGATCCCGGTAGGAGCGGTGTGGGTATCAACCTCTACGCTTGTCACGTCGCTGATCAGCGAGTTGACAACTTTGGACTGCGTGAAGGTGATCTTATCGTCTACGAGCGTCACAACGTTGTTCTTCTGTTGCTTACCCATGACATACACCGTGTATCTTTGTGCATCGGGATTTACCTGAACGGCCGTGGTGTATTCGAAGTAAGGAGTGCTGTGGAATGCCACCATGTTGGGAGCCCAGAGCTGTGCGACCGTCGTGATGACGCCGTCCGAATAGGTCACGATGAAGCGGAAGGTACCGCCCTGCTTCGCCGCGTTGAAGTTCGTCTCATCGATGACGGTGCCGTATCCGTTGGTAACGCCGTTTGCGGTGTTATATGCGTGGTCCGCGGTAATGACGGAGTTCGTGAATCTCTCGTAGCCCTGACCATCGCCGAAGCCTTCGACGTCTTTTGCATACGGGACCCTCGTAGCGGTTTCCCACTTGAAGTTCGTCCAAACGGCAAAGCCGTCCTGCGTGGTATGCCATGTGCCGTTGGTGTCTTCGTCAACGCCTGTGGAATCCCAAGCGTTATTGGCTTCTTCGATCAGGACTGCAAGCACGGAGCCGAAGCCCGCTTCTGCAATATCGTCCGAATAGGTGCCCGTAAACGTGAATACATCGCCCTCGGTGATATCTTGCCTGATGCCGCCTGCGGGGAACCATGTCCACGAGCCGTCTGCGTTCTTGTTGTCTTCATTGATCGCCGTATTTGTGCTGATCGAGCCGCCGCAGAGGTCGCACTTATCATCGTTGTCCGCATCGACGTGTTCGCCGCCTGCCGCCGCAACGCCTGCATAGCAGAGGACAGTGTCACCGCTCTTGACTGCCCATGCATAGATGCCTTCGACATAGCAGTTGCCTTCCGTGGTGGAGACAAGTTCATAGGTGTAGCTGTTGTCAAGCGTAAGGACGCTGAGGACGGGAGCCGCCGCCGAACGGTCTACCTTGTAGACGGATGCGGGATGCGCGGTTGCGTCGAAGGTGTCCACGCTGTCGAAGTAGTAGTTGCCTTCCGTGATGCCCATGGCATCGAGGTCGATCGTGAAGACGACATAGAAGCCCTTATCGGTGTCGCGGCTGTCTGCCCATGTACCGATATAGCTGAGCGTTGCGGTAACATAGGTAGGTGCGCTCGTCAAGCGGACTTCGCCGCTGACGACGGTCCAGCTGACGGAGAGGATCCCCTTCTCCGTGAGCGCTTCGAGAACGCCGTTGTTGAGGTTGAGCGTGAAGGTCTCGGTGACGCAGTTGTCTTTGAGATCGGTCACTTCGCGCGCCACGAGCACGTTGAGTTCGTCCGCCTCGCTCACGGTTGCAACGTAACCGTTCTGAAGAGCGGCATAGCCGTCCGCACCGGAGCTGAATTTCGCGTTGTAGTCGATCACATCGACAAGGTCGGGTTCGGTCTTGCCTGCGCCGACGGTGAATTGCACGCTGACGGGCTCGTAGTTTTCAAGATCGGCTGCGCCGTACTTGAGCGTGATCGTGACGACGCCTTCTGCCGCCTTGTATTCGAATGCCGTGATGTGGAGTCCGCCGAACGCCAAGCCGCCCTCTTGTTCGATACGGTTCTTGTTCGCCTCGAGACGGTCCGCCGTGACATCGGAAAGCCCGAACGTGAACTTGATGTCCGTTGCAGGGGTGTTCGCATCGACATGGTATTCGAGGGAAACCGTGCCGCCGTTGAGCGAAAGGCTATTGTCGGTGACTTTGGATTCCACCGTGAAGCCGTGGAGCGTGGAAAGATCGAGATGGACCGTTCCCGTCTGGAGACCGGTGATGGCAACATCCGATGTCGCTTCTTTGAGCGCGAGGACGAGGTAGAGGTCTTCGCCCACTTTCGCCGCCTTATAAGGCACATCCGCGCTGCCCGCTTTCACCGTAAGCTCTGTACCGAACTCTGCGTGCGTTTCGATGTTCGCGCCGTTGAAGCGGAGCGAGATATATCTCGTCGCGCCGTTCAGGTTCGAGAAGAGATTCGACTGATTTTCGTTGAGTTTCTGGACATACCCCGCCGTCTCGAGCTTGAGCGCGATGTTCTTGCTCGCGTCGATCGAGAAGGTGAAGGTGCCGATCTTGTTGTTGTTTTCGAACTTGACGCCATCGATCTCCGCATCTGCACCGACGAGGGAGTCGATCCTGTTGTCGATGATCTCGAAGGGAAGTTTGCCGCTTGTTTCGTCGTTGAGGAGCTGCACGAACTGCTGGCCGCCCTTGTTGACGTGGATCTTGTAGATCGTGTACTTGTTGCTGAGGTTGGTCTCGGCAAGAGAGATCCAGTTGTCGGCGTCGGTCGAGTTGAGAACTGCGGTATCCGCTTTGAGCGCCGCAAGTTCGAGATCGCCCTTATAGGCGTAGATCTGGTTGTTCGCAAGGAGCAGGGGCTCGTATTTGCCCGGGTTCTGCTTGTATTCGACTTCGACGTTGAGCGACGATGCGTCGAACACGCTGTTTTCCGCATAGACCGTCTTCGCGCCGTCCTTCAGTCCGACATAACGGAAATTGTTGGGCGTTCTCTTGGAGACGATCTCGCTCTCGGTGATCGTGAGATCGTTATAGTCGCCGTGGATGACGGTATCGTAGAAGCCGACGGAGCTGTCGGGCACCTTGACATATGCCTTGAGCGTGGAGGGCTTTACGCCATAGTTATAAACATAGGTGATCTCGATCACGCCGTCTTCACGGTAATACCAGCTGTATTCAATGGGAATATCGCTGCCGTAGAAATCGCCTGTGTTGTGTTGTTCGCCTTCGGAATAGACCCACCAATCTTCAACGGACGACCAATCCGTGGGAATCTTCCCGGGGACGTAGCCCGACGTACCCGTATGAGGAGAGGTGTTATCTCCCTCGCCTGCTTCCACGTACGAACCGTAGTTCTGCCAGCCGCCGGAGGTCGTATAGAAGCCGCCCATGATACCGGCAAGACGGTTGGAAGGACCCGTGCCGATGCCGTTGTAGAGGACCCAGCCTTCCTGACGGACGAGGACGGAAGTACCGCCGACGTACCCGGGACGCTGTGAGTTGCTCCCGTCATTGTATCTGTCTGCAATACCGATGGTCGTGGAGTTATAATATTCGTTTGCGTGATTCCAAGGGCCCGTCTCACCCGCCGTGGTCTTGGATGTGCCGCGGATGGTGATCTTCATGCCGGGTTCGAGCTGGCCCGCCGTAAGCGTGGGAACGTCGAGATAGCCGCCGTTGCCGTTGACGGGGCCGAAGCGCTTGATCGCAGAGTCCGCTGCATTCTTGTTGGTGTAAGCCTCAGCCTCCGTGAATGCGCCCGATGGAAGCGTAACGTCGATCCCCGAATGGAAAGGACCGTAGTGGACGATGACGTCCTCATCCCTCTTCTGAAGGCTCGAATTGTCGTACCTACAGGTCTTGACGCCGTCTACTTCCTCACCCCAGTCGTGGTCGATCGTGATGGTGAGTTCGCAGCTTTCGGAATCATTCCCCTTGAGGGTGAATCTGAGCGTATAGGTCCCGACCGTATGATAGGAAACGGTCCCGACCGCATTGACGTCGCCGAATCCGAAATAGTGATCGTCGCCGTCTTCGTCCGTGGCGCAGAAGACAACGTCTTCCATCTTCGCCTTGTAAGCTGCCTCGTCGTCGGAGTCGGTCAGTGCAAGAGCCGTCATAGACCGACCGTCTTCCGCATCTTCTTCGCTGGCATAGAGCCCGAACTCGTCAAGATCGCCGAGATCGTGCCCCGCGCCGTTCGGATCGACGCCTGCCCCCGCCTGATAGTAGAGCTTAAAGACGTTTTCCGCCTCGTTCGCGGAGAGGGTCTTCGTCGTGACGGTCCCTTCATGGGACGCATCGAACTGATAGCCCGAAATCGTGTCGGGAGTGACCGTCACCTGCTCACCGACCTTCCCTGTCAGGTGCTTGGAGTGCTCGGCACTGGCCACTTCGTCGAGATACACTTCGACGGTGTAGCCGACGTCCTGTGCTGTTTGCCCGCCTTGATCGTCGGTCTGCTCATCGTCCCCACATGCGAAGAGGCAGAGCGACATCATGACAGCAAACAACAGGACCAGAATGGTTCTGAGTTTCTTCATGTCTTTCCCCCTTTTGAGAAATAGTTTATTTTACCACCTATAAAAATGGCATACATATTCTACAACAATTTTTTCACTATGTCAACATGTTTCTCAAAATTTTTTTGCGGATTTCCCGAGGCTTTTGTTGCCCTTCCGCCCGCGTATTTCCACTCTCAGCTTGCTTCTTCTCTTGCCAAATTATACCGCCGATGCCGCCCTTGGCGCGACTGAGGGGGTGCTGGTCTCGTTACCCTGAGGGCGTTCTTGATTACGTCATGGTGAGCGTAGTCGAACCATCACCTTATTTATAATGCGGTGATCCTTCGACGGAGCTCAGGATGACGTGATTTTGGAATCGTTGCCCACCCCCCTACCCCCCTCCTCGGGAGGGGGCATAGATCGCGCGCGGGGCAGGATGACGTAATTAGAATCGTTGCCCACTCCCTACCCGTTGCGGCGGCAGGAACCGCCGCAACCCCGTCGGCGAGGCCACGCCTCCTGTCGCGGCGTCCCTCACAGCCCATCGGGCTGTTGAGGAGAAT
>CANRIY010000078.1 GCA_947630775.1 uncultured Clostridia bacterium
TTCACCTCGAAGAGGTACCTGTAATCTCCGCTCTTGGGCTTTTCCATGGCGGCGCCCCTCGAATATGCCAAGAGCGGAGATTACAGGTACCTCTTCGAGGTGAACTATTTCGGCGCCGTGGAAGCGCTCAAAGCGGCGGCGCCCCTTCTCAAAAAGCGGGGCGGCAGGGCGATCCTCGTCGGCTCCCTCGGCGGTGATATGCCCATTCCGTACGACGGGTTCTATTCCTCTTCCAAGGCGGCGCTCGCGATGCTTGCGCGGGAGAGCGATTTAGAACTGAGAAAACAGGGCGTGCGCGTGAGTGCGCTGCTCCCCGGCGGCACGGCGACGGATTTCACTTACGCACGGCGCGTGTACGGGGAAGAGGACGCCAAATCCTATACTCCCTCCGTGAAGAAGGCGTCGGCGGCGCTTGCGAACATGGAGCAGGGGGGCATGAACCCCTCCCTCGTCGCGGATGCGATCGTCAAGCTTGCCGCGAAGCGGAATCCGCCCCCCGTCGCCGTTGCGGGCGGGAAAAACACCTTTGCGCGGTTCATGTATAAGCTCCTGCCCGAGCGCGTCACCGACTGGTATGTGGCGAGAAGGTTCAACCAAAGGTAAGCGCCCGCCCCTCACAATTTCAGAAATTTATCCCCCTCAGAAAATTGACAGGAAGAGGGGGAATTTGTTATACTTTTCTTATGAAAACAGACATTGAGATCGCACAGGAAGCAAAGCTCCTGCCTATCCGCGACGTCGCGGCAAAGGCTGGACTCACAGAGGACGAGATCGAGTACTACGGAAAGTATAAGGCGAAGATCGGGCTCGGCGTCATGTCCCGCCCGAAAGAGGACGGCAAGCTGATTCTTGTCACCGCCATTACGCCCACTCCCGCGGGCGAGGGGAAGACGACGACGACCATCGGGCTCGCGGACGGGCTCTCCCGCATCGGGAAAAGAGCCGTCGTCGCGCTCCGTGAACCCTCCCTCGGGCCCGTATTCGGCATCAAGGGGGGCGCCGCGGGGGGCGGATACGCGCAGGTCGTCCCGATGGAAGAGATCAATCTCCATTTTACGGGGGACTTCCACGCGATCGGCGCGGCGAACAACCTGCTCGCCGCCATGATCGATAACCATATCTTTCAGGGCAACGAACTCAACATCGACCCCGCAAAGATCACATGGCACCGCTGTGTGGATATGAACGACAGACAGCTCCGCTGTATCGAAGACGGGCTTGGCGGCCCCAAATCGGGCGTGCCGAGAAGGGACGCCTACGACATCACCGTCGCCAGCGAGATCATGGCGATCTTCTGCCTCGCGACCTCCCTTTCCGACCTCAAAGAGCGGCTCTCCCGCATCATCGTGGGATATACCTATGACGGGAAGCCCGTCACGGCGGGTGAATTGAAGGCGGCGGGCGCGATGACGGCGCTCCTCAAAGACGCCTTGAAGCCCAATTTAGTGCAGACGCTCGAGGGGACGCCCGCCCTTGTCCACGGGGGGCCCTTTGCGAACATCGCGCACGGGTGCAACTCGGTCATCGCAACGAAAACCGCGCTGAAACTCGGCGATTACGTCGTGACGGAAGCGGGATTCGGCGCAGATCTCGGCGCGGAGAAGTTCCTCGACATCAAGTGCCGCTTTGCAGGGCTCAAGCCCTCTGCCGCCGTCGTCGTGGCGACGGTGCGCGCGCTCAAAATGCACGGCGGGCTTCCCAAGACGGAACTTTTGAGTGAGGACCTCGGCGCGCTGGAGCGGGGGATCCCCAATCTTCTGCGCCATGTCTCGAACATGAAGAACGTCTACGGTCTCCCCACGGTGGTGGCGGTGAACCGCTTCCCCGCCGATACGGACGCAGAGATCGCGCTCGTCATCGAAAAGTGCAGGGCGCTCGGGGTCAATGCCGTGCTCTCCACCGTCTGGGCGGAGGGCGGCAAGGGAGGCGAGGCGCTTGCGGAAGAGGTCGTCAGGCTCTGCGAAGAGAAGAGCGAGCTCCGCTTCTGCTATGAGACCGATTTGCCCATCAAGGAAAAGATCCTCGCGCTTACGACCAAGATCTACGGGGGGGACGGCGTCGATTACACGCCCGAGGCGGAAGAGGAGATCGCGCGGCTCGAATCTCTCGGCTTCGGAAAAACGCCCGTCTGCATGGCAAAGACGCAATATTCTTTTTCGGACGACGCGGCAAAGCTCGGCGCGCCCGAACATTTCAGGATCACGGTGAAAACCGTCCGTATTTCCGCGGGGGCGGGGTTTGTCGTCGCGCTCACGGGGAATATCATGACGATGCCGGGGCTCCCCAAGGATCCCGCCGCCGCCCACATCGACGTGGATGAAAACGGCAAGATCACGGGATTGTTTTAATTTCAGGGAACCCTTGGCGCCCCTTTTAGGGGAGCTGTCACGCGCCCTTGCGTGACTGAGGGGTTTTGGAAACCATTTACCGCGTCATCCTGAGCCCCCTCATAGGTGGAGGATCCCGATAAACGGAGTCCGAACTTTCATCCTCGGGATTCTTCACATTCGTTCAGAATGACGCGTTGCTCCTTGCCTTCCCCTTGAGGGGAAGGTGGCACGGCTGTCCTTGCCGTGACGGAAGGGGTGTCATAGAATTCAGAACGACACCCCCTCAGTCACCTGTGGTGACAGCGCCCCCTCGAGGGGGAGCCAAGAGATAACTTATGCAAACGGAGACGGAAATTTTACAGGCCGCGGCGCCGCTTCTTTTAGAGTGGTTCCGCGCCAATCAAAGGGATCTGCCGTGGCGGAAAAACAGGACGTTTTACACCGCGCTCGTTGCCGAGATCATGCTCCAACAGACCCGCGTCGAGGCGGTCAAAGAGCGGTACGTCGCGTTTTTGGAGAAATTCCCGACGGAAAAGGAGCTCGCGCTTGCCTCCGAGGACGAGGTGATGAAGGCGTGGGAAGGCCTCGGGTATTACACCCGCGCACGGAACCTGCAAAAGGCGGCAAAGACGCTCTTTGAAGAGGGTATCCCTCGGACATGGGTGGGGGTAAAATCGCTTGCGGGGGTCGGAGACTATACGGCGGGCGCGCTCTCGTCCATCGCCTTGGGGCTCAAAGAACCCGCCGTGGACGGGAACGTTATCCGCATTCTCACCCGCCTTCTTGCGGACGGAAGCGTGGTCGGCGACGCAGTCAAGAGGAAGTTTACCGAACTTCTCCGCGCCGTCTATCCCGACAGCACCGCCGACTTTTGCGAGGGGCTTATGGAGCTCGGCGCGATCGTCTGTGTGCCGAACGGGGCGCCCTTCTGCGAAAAGTGCCCGTGGGCGGGTCTCTGCCGTGCGCATCTTGCGGGAGAGGAAGAACGCTTCCCCGTCCGTGCCGAAAAAAAGGCGCGAAAAGTCGAATATCTCGACGTTTTCGTGCTCGTGTGCGGCGGAAGATATGCGCTCAAAAAGCGGGAGAAGGGGCTTTTGAAGGGGCTTTGGGAATTTCCGAACAGAGTTGCGGCGTGCCCACCCCCCTACCCCCCTCCTCGGGAGGGGGCATGTCGTGAAGGAGCTCCCGCGGAGGGGGCATGTCGTGAAGGAGCTCCCGCGGAGGGGGCATGTCGTGAAGGAGCTCCCGCGGAGGGGGCATTAGAAAAGGGGGCTGTCCTCCTTGCGAAAAAGACGGCGAAGCATATCTTTACGCATGTCGAGTGGCGCATGACGGGGTATCTCATCGCGGTGGAAGAGCCTGCTCCCGTGTTCGTATGGGCGACGGCGGAGGAGATCGAAAAAAGTTATGCCATCCCGTCGGCGTTCGGGGCGTTCACGGAATGGGTGAAGTGAAGTTCCCCGCAGGCGTGTAAAATTTCAAGACGCTTTTGCCGCGGTCTCAAATGTTGACAGCGGCGGTTTTTTTTGTTATAATGAGGACGCTATGATCACAAAGGGTAAATTCATTGTTTTCGAGGGAACGGACGGAAGCGGAAAATCCACGCAGATGCGGCTTTTGTCATCCTATCTTCAAGAGCGCGGCGTTGCATGCGCCCTGACGCACGAGCCCACGACATCGCCGTTCGGCATGCTTCTCCGCGACTGCATGGGCGGGCGCACCGAAACGAGCGAATACGCGATCGCCGCCATGTTCGCCGCCGACCGTCTCGATCACATCGAAAATCCCGTGAACGGCATGAAAAAACAGCTCTTTGAGGGCGTCACCGTCCTCTGCGACAGATATTATTTTTCTTCCTTTGCCTACAACGGCGGGATCGTCCCGCTCGGGTGGGTGGAAGAACTCAACCGTCCTGCGATGGAACTCTTGCGTCCAGACCTTGTCGTCTATCTCGATCTGACCCCCGAAGAGGGCATGCGGCGGATCGCACGCCGCAGTGAGCGGGAGCGCTACGAGACCTTGGAACGCCAGCGCAAGACGCGGGAGAAGTACTTCGAAGTGTTCGAAAAATACAAGGATCTCGAACATATCGTGATCGTTGAAAGCGAAAAGGAAATAGAGCAGACGCAGGCGCAGATCCGTGCGGCGGCGGACGCACTCTTCGGGTTTTGATATGGAAAAGATACTGATCGTCGGCGAAGTGTTAAAGCCGCAGGGGATCCGCGGCGAGATCAAGGTGAAGCCGTTTACGGACAGTGCGGAGGATTTTTACGCCTTCAAACGCGTCTTTTTGGGCGGGGAGGAGTACCGCGTTTTCAAAGTGAGGACGGGCGGCGGCGCCGTCTTTCTCACCCTCCGCGGCGTGCCCGACCGCAACGCCGCAGAACTTCTCCGCGGGAAGGAGATCTCTGTTTTGCGCGAGGACGCGCCAGAGCTTCGTGAGGGCGTCTATTATATCGCCGATCTGCTCGGTTCGGCGGTCGTGACGGAAGAGGGGGAGAATTTGGGCGTCCTCACCGATATCCGCCCCGCGGCGACCGATATTTATACGCTTGAAAAGGACGGCAAGGAGATCCTCTTCCCCGCCGCCGAAGGCGTCATTCTCAGGATCGATCCCGAAGCAAAACGCATCGTCGTCGATCGTAAGCGGTTTGGGGAAGTCGCGGTCAAAAATTAGGGAGTAAGAAGATGTCTGTCATTCTCGAATGCGGAAATTTAAGCAAGAGCTACGGCTCCTCCGCCGCGCTCTGCAATGTCAACCTGCGCGTGGAGGCGGGCGGGATCGTCGGGCTTCTCGGACCGAACGGAAGCGGGAAGTCTACGCTCATCAAGCTCGCCATGGGCATGCTGCAACCGACCGCGGGCGCCATTCTCATCGACGGAAAAGAGCCCTCTCCCGCGACAAAGGCGATCACGGCGTATCTGCCGGATACGAATTTTTTGGCGGAACGCATGAAAGTCAGGCAAGCGATCGCCTATGTCAAAGATTTCTTCCCCGATTTTCGTACCGAGCGTGCGGAAGCAATGTGCGAGCGGCTCGGGATCGGGCCCGAACAGCGCATCCGTGCGCTTTCCAAGGGAAATAAGGAAAAAGTCGGGCTCATCCTCACCATGTCGCGGGAGGCGAAGCTCTACATTCTTGACGAACCCATCGCGGGCGTCGACCCCGCCGCGCGGGATTTCATCCTCGATACGATCGTGCGGAACAAGCCCGAGGGGTCGACGATCCTTCTCTGCACCCATCTCATCGCGGATATCGAACCCGTTCTGACGCATGCGATCTTTTTGAACCGCGGGCAGGTCGTTCTCGACGAGGAAGTCCAAGCGGTCAGGGCGCGGGAAGGGAAGAGCCTCGACGAGCTCTTCCGGGAGGTGTTCAGATGGTAAAGCTGTTGAAGCATGAACTCATTGCGCTCTTCCGCGTCCTGCTCTTCTTTGCGGCGGCGGTCGTCGTGTTTGCCGCGATCGGGCGGATCATTCTCGCCTTCGATCCCGCATGGGAGAACGGGGCGCTGAGCATTCTGTTCGTCTTCTTCTATGTCTTTGCGATTTTCGCACTCGTCATTGCGGCGTGGGCGCTCGGGGTCTCGAGATTCTATAAGACTCTCTTTACGGGCGAGGGATATATGACGCTCTCCCTTCCCGTCTCCCCCGTGGGGATCATCTGGGCGAAACTCATCTCCTCGATCCTCGCCATGCTGTTTGCGGCGGCGGTGAGTCTTTTATCCGTCTTTATCTTTTTCATCGGCGTAGACAGCCGGATCATTCCCATCCTCGGAGACGAGATCTCGATCTCCTTCCAAATGTGGTTTGAGGAGATCGCCGCGGCACCCGGGCTGTTTGCGGAACAGCTCCTTTTGTTTATCCTCGCGATCCCCGCGGGGACGCTGGCGCTCTATGCCTGCATTTCGCTGGGGCAGCTCTTCACCTCGCACAGAAAGGCAATGACGTTTCTGATCGTCGTGGCGTTCTATATCGTCACAAACGTGGTAACGACCCTCTGCTTTATACCCATTTATGAGGCGGCGGGAGAGGTCTCGGAACACCTCGTGACGTGGATCTCCATTTTGCTCGTCGGGGCGCTCGACGCTGGCAGTTTCTTTCTCATCCGATATATTTTAAGGAATAAGGTCAATCTCATTGTATAACCCATGAAAATCACTGTTCTCACCCTCTTCCCCGAAATGTTTTCCGCGCTCTCGTCGAGCATCATCGGCAGGGCGACGAAGGAGGGGAAATTTCAGCTCAATATTGTCGATATCCGCGATTATACCGAGGATAAACACTTAAAATGCGACGATTATCCGTTCGGCGGCGGCGCGGGCATGGTCATGATGGCGCAGCCCATCGGAAGTGCGATCGAAGCGGTGGATCCCGGACATGGTGCGCGGAGAATCTATCTCTCCCCCAAGGGAAAGACGCTCACGCAGGAGAAAGTCATCCGCCTTTCGGAAGAGGAGGAACTCGTGCTCCTCTGCGGGCACTACGAGGGGGTGGACCAGCGGGCGATCGACCTCTTCATCGACGAGGAGATCTCCATCGGTGACTACGTTCTGACGGGCGGCGAGCTGCCCGCGATGGTGCTCGTGGACTGCGTGGCGCGCTATGTGGAAGGGGTGCTTGCGCCGTCCTCCCTCGTGGATGAGAGCTTTTCGGAGAATTTATTGGAGTATCCGCAATATACCCGCCCCGTGGAATATAGGGGACTCACGGTGCCCGAGGTGCTCCGTGGCGGCAATCATGCGGAGATCGACAAATGGCGCCGTGAACAGGCGCTCGCCCTCACCCGCAAATTCCGCCCCGACTTGTTGAAGTAGGGGGATGACGCGGTTATCCCTGATTCCGAGCGGTTTCCCCCTCATTCCGAGCCCCGCAAGGGGCGAGAGAATCCCCTCGTAAGTACGGACGCCCGTGGGTCTATGAGATCCGCT
>CANRIY010000079.1 GCA_947630775.1 uncultured Clostridia bacterium
AGGGGCTCGTCACCATCAAGTCCATCTCCCGTGAGGCGGGGCACAGGACGAAGATGGCGATCTCATCGGAAGACAGCAGGATCGATGCGGTCGGCGCATGCGTCGGCAACAAGGGCGCACGCGTCAACGCCGTCGTGCAGGAGCTCGGCGGGGAGAAGATCGACATCATTCCTTGGAGCGAAAATCCGCTCGAATTCATCGCGAAGGCGCTCTCTCCCGCGACCGTCATCTCGGTCACGCAGCTCACGGAAAAGTCCGCCGTTGCGGTCGTTCCCGATGAAAAACTCTCCCTCGCCATCGGCAGGGACGGCCAGAACGCCCGCCTCGCCGCAAGGCTCACGGGCTGGAAGATCGACGTCAAGAGCGAGAGCGCGGCGCAAAAGCTCGATCTCGGCGCATACGACGAGCACGGGACGGAGGAATAAATGCCGAAAGAGCGCAAAATTCCCATGCGCACCTGCATCGCTTGCAGAGAGGAAAAGCCCAAGCGTGACATGCTCCGCATCGTGAAGAACGCGGCGGGGGAGATCTCGCTCGATTTCTCGGGCAAACTTTCGGGGCGCGGCGCGTACATCTGCAACAGCGCCGATTGCATCAAGCGGCTCAGGAAATACCGCCTTCTCAACAAGGCGTTTTCCGCGGAAGTGCCCGAGGAAGTATATCTCGGGATCGAGGAGGCGTTCGGTGCGAAGTAAGGCCGTAAGTTATCTCGGATTCGCCCGCAGGGCGGGGAAGCTCACCCTCGGCGTCAACGCCGCGGCGACGGTAAAAAAGTGCTTTCTTCTCGTTGCGGATCCCGCCGTGGGACCCAATTCGCGGAAGGAGATCGAAAAACAGAAAAATCGGCTCGGCTGCCGTCTTCTCTTCCTTGAAAACTTGGGGGAAGCGGTCGGCAAGACGGGTTGCATGCTTGCCGCCGTGCGCGACGAAAATCTTGCGGCGGCGATCATCGGTGAAATCGGAGAAATCGGAGAATAGGACAGGAAGGTATTTGAATGGCTTACGAGAATATTGAAAAACTCAATCTTCTGATCACGGATAAAGATACGGTGGCTTTGCAAAAGGCGATCGCCGCGAACGAGAAACAGCTCTCCGAGCTCATGAAGAAGCTCGCGGAGCTCGAGGCGGCGGTCGCAAAGAAGCGTGCCGAAGAAGAGGCGCGTTTGCGCGAAGAAGAGGAGATGCGCCAAAGGGCCGAGGAAGAGGCACGTGCCGCCGCGGAAGAGGCGGAGCGCCGGCGGATCGAAGCGGAAAAAGCGGCCGAGCCCGCTCCTGCACCCGCCGCGGAAGAGGCGCCCGCGCCCAAACCCGTGCCCGCCGCAGCGGAAAAACCCGCGCCCGAACCCGCGCCCGCCGCAGCGGGAAAACCCGCGCCCGCACCTGTGTCCGAAAGGAACGCGGGGGCACGGACGGTCCCGAGAACTTCTGCGCCCGCGCAATCGGCGCCCCGCACCTTCCGTCCCGAGACGAAAGTGCCGCAGGGGAGACCTACCTATACGCCTCCCGCAGGGCAGTCCCGCCCGCAGCAGAACCGCGGTCCCTATCCGCCCCGCCCGCAGGGGAGTTATCCGCCCCGCCCGCAGGGCACGGGCGCAAGGCCGCCGATGGGGCGTCCCGCAGGGGTAAGGCCCGTCGCGCCGCCTCCTCCCGCGCCCGTCCAGCGCAAGGAGTCGCCCAAAAAGTTCGAAAAGACCTTTGTCGAGCGCCGTCCCGTCAACAAGCGTGCCCTCCAGCGCCAGCAGGGGGCGAGCATCGGTGATTTCGACGAGGAGAAGAGCGGCTACCGCAAGGCGCGGTTCCAGAAGAAGGGCGCAAAGCGGGAGCGCGAGACGGTCAAGATCGACCATGCCGTCGTCACGACGAAGGACATCCCCATCAAGGTCCTCTCCGAAAAGCTTGGCATTTCCGCGGTCGAGATCGTCAAAAAACTCTTCCGCGAGGGCGTCACGAAGACGGTGAACGAGTCCATCGATTACGACAACGCGGCGTTTATCGCGCTCGAGCTTGGGATCGACCTCGAATATAAGCCCGAAAAGACGGCAGAAGAGACCCTGATCGAGGTGCACGGCGAAGGGGACGACGCAAACGCGGTCGCCCGTCCGCCCGTCGTCACTGTCATGGGGCATGTCGACCACGGCAAGACCTCCCTTCTCGACAAGATCAGAAGCACCAACGTCACGGAAGGGGAAGCGGGCGGCATCACGCAGTCGATCGGCGCCTATACCGTCGATCTCGGCGAAAACAGACGCATCACTTTTATCGATACTCCCGGGCATGCGGCGTTCACCGCCATGCGTGCGAGAGGGGCGAAAGTCACGGATATCGTCGTCCTCGTCGTGGCGGCGGATGACGGCATCATGCCGCAGACGGTCGAGGCGATCGACCATGCGAAGGCGGCGGATGTGCCCATCATCGTGGCGATGAATAAGATGGATAAACCCCATGCCGATCCCGACAAGGTGAAGCAGGGGCTCATGAAATACGACCTCGTTCCCGAGGAATGGGGCGGCGAGGTCATGGTTGTCCCCGTCTCCGCAAAGACGGGCGACGGGATCGACGCCCTGCTCGAAAGCATCCTTCTCGAAGCGGAAATGCTCGAACTCAAAGCGGATCCCGCACGGAAGGCGAAGGGCGTCGTCATCGAGGCGAAACTCGACAAGGGCAAGGGCCCCATGGCGAGCGTCCTCATCCAGAACGGCACACTCCGCACGGGCGACAATCTCATTTCGGGTACGACGATGGGACGTGTCCGCGCGATGTTTGACGACAAGGGCAAGCAGGTCAAGGAAGCGGGTCCCTCCGAGGCGGTCTCCGTGCTCGGGCTCGAGGACGTTCCCGGCGCGGGCGATACGATCTTCGCCGTCGAACAGTCCCTGATGAAAAAGGTACAGGAAGAGCGCAAGAACAAGGAGCGCGAATCCATGATCCGCGAGATGAAAAAGACCAGCCTCGACGACCTGTTCAAAGACGTCTCCGAGGGGACCCTCAAGACGCTCAACGTCATCGTCAAGGGCGACGTGCAGGGCTCGGTGGAGGCGGTCAGGAGCTCCCTCGAAAAGCTCTCGAATGAGGAAGTCCGCGTCAAGGTCATCCACGCGGCGGCGGGCGCGATCACCGAAAGCGACATCATGCTTGCGGACAGCGCGGACGCGGTCGTCATCGGCTTCAACGTCCGTCCCGACAGCAAGAGCAAGACACTTGCCGAGCGTACGCACGTCGACGTCAGGCAATACCGCATCATCTACGAACTGTTAGACGATATGGAAGCCGCCCTCCACGGTATGCTTTCCCCCAAATACAGGGAAGTGTATATGGGGAAGGCGGAAGTCAAGGAGACCTTCCAGATCACGGGCGTCGGTACGGTCGCGGGGTGCCTCGTCGAAGAGGGCAAGCTCGTCCGCGGCGGAAAACTTCGGATCTACCGCGACAATGTCATGATCGTCGAAGGCAACGTCAAGACGCTGAAGCACTATAAGGACGAAGTCAAGGAAATGTCGGCGGGCATGGAGTGCGGCTGCGCGATCGACGGCTTCAACGAGATCAGGATCGGCGACTATATCGAATGCTATGTCATCGAGGAGATCAAGCAATGACGAAGCGGACAGACAGGCTCAACAGTGAGTTTCAGAAGGAGATCGCGGCGATCCTCTCGGGCCCCCTCAAAGACAAGGAGCCCGACCTCAGAGGCATCATCTCCGTCACGGAAGCGGACGTCGCGCCCGACCTCAAAACCGCAAAGATCTACATCAGCGTCTATGCCGACGCAGAGCAGAAGGCGCGGAGCCTTGCGATCGTAAAGGAAAACGCGGGATTCGTGCGCAGGGAGCTTGCAAAAGTCATGCGCATGCGCACCGTGCCGCTTCTCACGTTCATCGAGGACGGGAGCATGGAGTACGGCTCCAAAATGGACGAGCTCTTTGCAAAACTTCATAAGGATGAATCATGAATACGATCGCTCAAATCGCAGAGTCCATGAAGACATTAAAGAGCGCGGTCATCTTCACGCATGTGCGTCCGGACGGCGACACCGTCGGGAGCGCCCTTGCGCTGGGCCGCGCTCTCGGCATACTCGGCATTTCCTGCCAAGTGGTAAACGAGGGGGATTTGCCCGAAAAGTTTTTCTGCCTTGACGGCGCCGCAAAGATCACCCGCACGCCCGCCGATGCCGACGGGCTCATCTGCGTGGACGTAAGCGATACGGGAAGGCTCGGAGAACTGAAGGATTTTTACTTCCGCGCGGCGCGGAAGCGTCCGACGTTCAACATCGACCATCACGTCTCGAACACACGCTATGCGAAATACAACTATGTGCGCCCCTGCGCGGGCAACTGCGAAAATATCGCCGCGCTCATCGATGCGCTCGGCGTAAAATTCGATCAGACGATCTGCACCTGCCTTCTTGCGGGGCTCGTGACCGATTCGGGCTCCTTCTCGCACGATGACGTGACGGGGGACACGCTCCGCCTCGCCGCCCGCTGTATGGATGGCGGCGCGAACATCGAGCGCATCACCTACGAACTTCAGAACAAGCGCTCCAAGGCGCGCGCACAGCTCTACGCCGCGGTCACCTCGAACGTGCGCTACTTACTGGACGATAAGCTCGCCGTCGCGGTCATTCCCGCGGACATGCTGACGCGGTACGGGCTGAAGGCGGACGCGACGGAGGGCATCGTCGATTTTGCACGTTCGGTCGATGTTGTCGAGGTGAGCGTGTGTCTCCTCGAAGTGAGGCACGGGCAGTATCAGGTCTCCTTCCGCTCCAAGACGGCAGACGTCAACGCAATCGCCCGCGTGTTCGGCGGCGGGGGGCATGTCCGCGCCGCGGGCTGTATGCTGTTCGGGGAAGCGGAGGAAGTGATCGACAGGCTCCGCTTCACGGTGTCGCAATATCTGGATCTATGACGGGATTTTTGAATATCTACAAGCGGGAGGGGATCTCTTCCGCATATTGTGTGAACCGCGCCAAGCGGCTCACGAAGAGCCCCTGCGGGCATCTGGGCACCCTCGATCCCCTTGCGGAGGGGGTGCTTCCTGTCGGCGTCGGCAATGCCGCGCGCCTCTTTGACTACTTTTTGGGCAAAGAAAAGACCTATCTCGCCCGTTTCCGTTTCGGCTGGACGACGGAGACGCTTGACCGCGAATCTGAGCCTATGTTTGCGGGCATGGTACCGTCAAAATCTGCCGTCGAGGAGATCCTTCCCCAATTTACGGGGGAAATTTTGCAGCGTCCGCCGCGCTATTCCGCCATCTCGGTGGACGGAAAGAGGAGCTACGAACTCGCCCGCAAGGGCAAAGAGATCGAGCTTCCCGCGCGGAAAGTCACTGTTCGCTCCCTCACGCTTTCAGGGCAGACGGCGGAGGATGAATTCGAGTTTGAGATCGTCTGCGGAAGCGGCACCTACATCCGCTCCCTTGCGCGGGACATGGGGGAAACGCTCGGAACGGGCGCGTATATGACGAAGCTCATCCGCACGGCGAGCGGGATCTTTACGAAGGAGACCGCCGTCCCCCTTGATAATCTCTCGGCGGAGAACGTCGGAAAGTATCTGATCCCCACGGAGAGCGTTCTGCCCTTTGAACGCATGGAAGTCACGGACGAGAGGTTTTTCCACGGCGTCCACGTCCCCGTCGACTGCGCGGACGGCGTTTATAAATTATACCGCGGCGGGCAGTTTTACGGCACGGGCATCGTGGAGGCAGGGCTTCTCCGCCCCGACAAAAAGTTATGTTGATTTATACATGTCCCCTCCCGAGTGACTCCACCGCATGCCCCCTCCCGAGCGACTCCACCGCATGCCCCCTCCCGAGCGGTTCAACTACATGCCCCCTCCAATGGAGGGGGGTAGGGGGGTGGGCAGCGGCCGAATCCCCTCAAACGAAGTATTCTCTCCTCTTGGGCGGCTTTGACGGGCTCCATCTCGGCCACCGTGCGCTCCTTTCCGAGGCAAAGAAGGGGGACTTTCCCATTCTGCTCACGACGATGTTCGGCGGCAAGGGGAACATCCTCTTCACCCGCGAGGAGCGGCGGGTGATCTTTGCAAAGGCGGGCGTAGACGCCCTCTGCGAGATCGACCTCGACGAAACGCTCCGCGCGACATCCGCCGATGAGTTTATAGAAGCGCTCTTTTCCCGCTTCAACGTCGGCGCGGTGTATTGCGGCGAGGATTTCCGCTTCGGCAGGGACGCCGCAGGCACGCCCGCGCTCTTAAAACGGCTCGCTCCCTGTCCCGTCCATGTTCTTCATACGGTAGGGGATCTTTCGGAAGAGCACGGAACGGCGCACAAATTTTCCGCTTCCGCCTGTAAAGATTTTTTGAGAAGCGGCAATCTGCCCCGTCTGAATACCTGCCTCTATTCTGCGGCGGAAGATTTTTACGGCGGCGCGTATTTCGTACAGGGCGTTGTGGAGCACGGAAGAGCGGTGGGGCGTACATACGGCTTTCCCACGCTGAATCTCTCCGTTCCCGCGGAGAAACTTCTTCCGCCCGACGGCGTCTATGGGGGCCTTTGCGCGACTCCGCAGGGCAACTTTCCGACGATCGTGAACATCGGCGCGCGCCCCACGTTCGGCGTCGGAGAGCGCAAGATCGAAGCATATCTCGACGGTTTTTCGGGGGATCTCTACGGGAGCACCGTGCAGGTCTATCCCACGGAATTTTTCCGTCCCATTCAAAAATTTTCGGGGGCGGACGCGCTTCAGGCACAGCTTCAAAAGGACATTGCGAGGCTGAGGGAGAAATACAGATGATCAAATTCGGACCGAGCGGCAACTGCGAAAGTTTTTATGCCGCGGGCTATGAACACACGGAAGAGTCCGCTCTGTTTGTGAAAGAACACGGACTCGATTGCTTTGAATATTCCTTCGGGCGCGGCGTCCGTATCACCGAAAAAAAAGCGGAGAGCGTGCGCCAAGCATTCAATGCGGCGGAGATCGAGATCTCTGTTCATGCGCCCTATTTCATCAATTTCGCCAATCCCGATGACGAAATGGCGGAAAAATCTTACGGGTACGTCCTCGACAGCGCAAGGGCGGCGCGTGCGATGGGGGGAAAGCGCATCGTCTTTCATCCCGCCAC
>CANRIY010000080.1 GCA_947630775.1 uncultured Clostridia bacterium
GGACGCCGCGACAGGAGGCGTGGCCTCGCCGACGGGGTTGCGGCGGTCCCTGCCGCCGCAACGGACTAAGGGGGTGGAGCGAATTCTAATTCACTTGCCTTAGGCGGAATTTACTTCCGCCGCCCCGCGCGCATTCTATTGCACGAAGCGCGGCACGAGCGCCCGTTGTCATGTCGAGCGTAGTCGAGACATCTCGGGCGCGAAGTAGGGCGACCCAATTTGCCGAACCCCTTCGGTTTCATGTCGTGTGGAACAGAGAGGGGGCGGCCGAATCGCTTTTACAAGGCAGAAGCACGAACCCCTCGCAAATTTCTTTGACCTTGATATGCCGCCCGCAGGGCGCTCAAAACATAAAGAAATTTGCGAAACATAAAGAAATACAAAAAACCATCGGAGGTACGATTTATGATACAGATCACGACAGACAGCACATGCGATTTGGGGGAAAACGCGGTATCGCGCGGCATCGATATCATGCCGCTTTCCGTCATTTTGGGCGAAAGATCCTTCCGCGACGGGGTAAACATCACTCCGCAGGACATCTTCGAGTTCGTCCAAAAGACGGGCAAACTTCCGAAAACCGCCGCGCCGAGCATCGGCGACTACGAGGAGTTCTTTCAGAAGTATGTCGACGAAGGGAAAAAGGTCATCCACTTCAACATCTCCGCAAAATCCTCTTCCTCGTACCAGTACGCGTCCACGGCGGCAAAGAAGTTCGGGAAGAAGGTGTACGTTGTGGACACCATGGCGCTCTCCTCGGGGCAGGGGCTCCTCGTCATGAAGGCATGGGATCTCATGCAGGAAGGGGCTTCCGCACAGGACATCGTCGAAAAAGTCAACGCGCTCCGTCCCCTCGTCAACACGTCCTTTATCCCGGACAGGCTGGATTATCTCTATAAAGGGGGGAGATGTTCGCGCATGACGATGTACGGCGCGAATATTCTGAAGATCCATCCGCTCATCGAGATGGACGAAGGCCAGCTCGTCCCCGGCAAAAAATACCGCGGGAATATGGACAAGTGCATCACGGCATATATCAAGGATCTCGCGGTGCGCTATCCGAAGTACGACAGGCGGCGCGCCTTCATCACGCACAGCAGTGCAGACAAATCGCTCGTGGACGTCGCGAAGGCGCAGGTCAAGGAGCTCTTCGATTTTGACGAAGTGCTCGAAACGGTCGCGGGCTCCGTCATTACGGGGCATTGCGGCAGGAATACGCTCGGCGTGCTCTTCATCGCCGAATAAGAGGAAATCATGACATTTTTGTATCAAGACGGCGATCTTTACGCCGCCTCGGCGCAGCGCAGAAGGATCCTTTGGATCTTTTATGCCGTGACCGCGCTCTTTGCGGGCGGGTTTGTCGCCCTCACCGTGTGCTATACGCAGCTTCCCTACGGCGATCCGAACGGGGGGTGGATGACCGCAGTCACCTGCATTCTTGCGGCCGTGTATGTGCTCTTCGCCTTTCCCTATCTCGGGATCCCGTTCAAGCGCTGCAACAGCTATTATAAGATGCTCAAAGGGGTCTCTTCGGGGCGCAAAGAGAACTTTGCCGCTCCCTTTGCGGGCATCGAGGACTGGACGGTATGGGACGGCGTGGACGTGAACGTCGCCACTTTCGAAGTCAAAAACATCAAGCGGGAGGAAGTCATGCTCCGCCACATTTATGTGGACGGCGAGCGGGATTTTCCGCCCTTTGAGGAGGGGAAGTCCGCGCGGCTCATCACGCAGGGCAACCTTCTTCTCGCCTACGAGCTCCTCGATGAGGAGATCATGGACGGCGCGGAGCAGGCGCAGTGAGGGCGGTTTCCCAAAATACGATCAAAAAAGGAGTTTTATAATGGAAAGAAAGGACGTAGCGGAAAAATACAAGTGGCGCATCGGGGACGTTTTTCCGGGCGACGAAGCGTGGGAAGAGGCGTTCGCCGCCCTCGAAAATTCTCTCGATCTCGGCAAATACCGCGGGACGCTCCATACGGCGGAAAACATCCTCGCTTACTTTAAGGCGGAAGAAAAATTCACGACCGAATTTCTGCAGGTCTATCTGTACGCCTTTCTGAAACACGACGAGGATGTCCGCGAGACGAAGTACGCTTCCTATCTCGGCAAGGTGATGAGCCTCAACACCCGTCTTGCGGCGGAAACCTCGTTCTCCACCCCCGAACTCACCGCCCTCGACGACGAAACGCTCGAAAATTTCAGGAAGGATCCCCGTTTCAAGGATTACGACTATATGCTCACCCGCCTCATCGCGCGCAAAAAGTACGTCCTTTCCGAAAAGGAAGAGCGTATCCTCGCCCTCACGGGGGAGGCAATGGAAGTCCCGCACGACGTATTCGAAATGCTCGATAACGCGGAGCTCGACCTTCCCACGATGGAATACGAGGGGAAGGAGATCAAACTCTCGCACGGCATGTATTCCGTCATCGTGAACGGGAAAGACAGGGCAAAGCGCAAGGAAGTGTACGAAAAGTATTATTCGGCGTATAAAAAGATCCTCGGCACGCTCGCCGCGACCTACTTCGGGAACGTCAAGACGGACATCTTTTATAAGGAAGCGCGCGGCTTCAAAAGCTGTATCGACCGCGCCCTCTTCGACGAGGACGTCGAGAGAAGCGTCTACGACAATCTCGTGAATTGCGTCAACAAGGGCGCGCCCGTCATGCACCGTTACATGGCGACCCGCAAAAAGGTCATGGGCCTCGGCGAGATGTATATGTACGACATCTATCCCTCGCTCGTGGAGGACGCGGAGCTCAAACTCTCCTATGAAGAAGCCTACGAGCTCGTCTTGAAGGGGCTCTCTCCCCTCGGGGAAGAATATCTCGGGCTCCTGAAAAAGGGCAGGGACGAGGGCTGGATCGACGTCTGCGAGACGGAGGGGAAGAAGAGCGGCGCATATTCCATCTGCATGTACGATTCCCACCCTTATGTCCTTCTGAATTACCAGCGCACCACGCACGACGTATTCACGATCGCGCACGAGATGGGGCACTCCCTGCATTCGTGGTATTCCAACAAGAACCAGCCGTTCGTCAAGTCCGACTATACGATCTTTGTCGCCGAAGTCGCCTCGACCGTCAACGAAGTGCTCCTTTTGAAATATCTTCTTGCCGAGACGAAGGACGAAAAGCTCAAAAAATATCTTCTCAACTATTTCATGGATATGGTGCGCACCACCCTCTTCCGCCAGACGCAGTTTGCCGAGTTTGAGGAAAAGGCGCACGCCATGGCGGAGGCGGGGGAGCCCCTCAACAAGGACAATCTTTCCGCCGTGTATCTGGAACTCAACAGGAAGTATTACGGCGATGCCGTCGTGCACGACGACAATATCGCCATCGAGTGGGCGCGGATCCCGCACTTCTACCGCTCTTTCTATGTCTATAAGTATGCGACGGGCATTACCGCCGCGATCTGCATCGCGAACAGGATCCTCAAAGAGGGGGAGAGCGCGGTGAAGGACTACAAAAAGTTCTTATCGGGCGGGTGCTCGACCGATCCCGTTTCCCTTTTGAAGATCGCAGGCGCCGATCTCACCAAAGAGGAGACTTTCGAAAGCGCCATGAACGAGTTCAAGTCCGCGCTCGAGCAGTTCGAAGCGCTGTCCTGAGCGTTCCAAGCGAATCCTTGCCCACCCCTCGAGGGGTGGGTGGCACGGCTTAAGCCGTGACGGAAGGGGTGTCATACGATTTCAGAACGACACCCCCTCAGTCACCCATGGTGACGGCTCCCCCTCAAGGGGGAGCCAAGGGAACCCCTCAGTCACCCATGGTGACAGCTCCCCCTCAAGGGGGAGCCAAGGGAACCCCTCAGTCACCTGCGGTGACAGCTCAGGCGGAAAAGGCTCCATAAATAGAACGGTCGCCTTTTCCCGCCATCCCTAAGGAAGGACCCTCAAGGGGGAGCCAAGGAATCAACACACACGAGAGGTACATCATGCCGAACAATCAAATGCCCCACAATATCGACGCGGAGCGCGCGCTCCTCGGTTGTATTTTGCTCGACGAAAGCGTGCAGTCCGAGCTTTTGGAGACGCTCCGCGAAGAGGAATTCTACGAGGAGGGGCACCGCCTCATCCTCACCGCCATGAAGGAGGTCTACACGGGACGCAAGACGGTCGATCTCGTCACGCTTACCGACCGTCTCGACCGCAACGGCACGCTGGAACGTGCGGGCGGCCTGCAGGCGATCACAGAGCTCTCCTATCTCACGCCCTCCGCTTCCAACTATAAGCAGTATCTCGAGATCGTGCGCCGCGACGCGGTCAATCGCTCCCTGATCCGCGCGGCGAAGGACATCATCGACAACAGTATGAAGAGCCCCGAGGACAGGGACGCAATTTCCCTTGCCGAAAAGCTCGTCTACGATATTTCGAAGCGGGAAGATTCGGGCCAGCTCGCGGGGCTTGCGGACGGGGACGTCATCGAGGACGTCATCGCCAAATTCGAGTCCATCCAGCACGACCCCGACGCCTTCCGCGGATTGGAGACGGGGTTCCGCCAGCTCGACAGGATCACGAACGGACTGCAAAAGTCCGACCTTATCGTCATCGCGGCGCGCCCGGGCATGGGGAAAACTTCCCTTGCCATGAACATCGTCGAAAACGCATGCCTCAGAAAGAAGAAGATCGCCGCAGTCTTTTCGCTCGAAATGCCGCGCGTCCAGATCGTGCAGAGGCTCCTCTGCTCCTATGCGGGCGTGAGCATGGAAAAGGCGCTCTCGGCAAAACTTTCGGGGCAGGACTGGAAAAATCTCATGCGCGCGAGCGACCGTCTCAGGCAGAGTAAGATCTACATCGACGACAGCTCCCGCGTGACCCCCGCGGAGATCCTCTCCAAGTGCCGCCGCCTGTATGCCGCGGCGGGCGGGCTCGATCTTGTCATGATCGACTATATCCAGCTCATGGAAGGGGGCGGAAAGGCGGGCGCGGAGAACAGACAGCAGGAGATCGCTTCCATCACCCGTGACCTTAAAATTATGGCGAAGGAACTCAACGTGCCCGTCATCGCGCTCTCGCAGCTCCGCCGCATCCTCACCAAAGAGCCTCAGCTCTCCGACCTCAGAGAGTCGGGCGCGATCGAGCAGGACGCGGACATCGTCATGTTCATCAACCGTCCCGACGTCACCGCGACGCAGGAAGAGCTCGCAAAGGGCAACATCGTCAAGGGGGCGGCGGAACTCATCATTGCAAAGCACAGAAACGGGTCTCTCGGCAGGATCCAGCTCCGTTTCCTCGGCGAACAGACCAAGTTTGTGGACGTTGAAGCACAGGGCGAGCCTTCCGAGGCGCCCGAATATGCCAAAAAGCCCGATTTCGGGGAAAATCCCACCGCGGAAGAGGCGTTCGGGGAGTCGGAGATCCCCATTGACGAATAATCTATGGAAACAGTGATCGCGGACGCCGCCTATGAAGGGCGGTTCCGCCTTGCAAAAAAATATATCGAAGCGGGGGACGTCGTCGCCTTCCACACGGAGACGGTATACGGCCTCGGCGCGAACGCTTTTTCGGACGAAGCCGTCCTGAAAATTTTTGCCCTCAAAGGGAGACCTGCCGACAATCCGCTCATCGTCCATGTGCATCGGGAGTACGACATCAAGCCCCTCATCGACGGCGAGCCTTCCTATGCGGCGGCGCTCAGAAGGGCATATCTTCCCGGGCCGCTCACGATGGTCTATCCCTCCGCGGGAAAGGTGTCGAAATACGTCTCCAAGCACGTTTCGCCCGTCACCGCGCGGCACGTCTATGACGATTTCAACGGAAAGATCCCGCTCATTTTAGACGGCGGCGCATGCGGCGGCGGGATCGAGAGCACCGTGCTCGACTGCACGGGGGAAGTCCCCCAGATCTTGCGGGAAGGGCTCGTCACGCGGGAGATGATCGCCGCCGTCGCGGGGGATTGTAAGCTCTATCGGGCGCAGGCGGGGGAAAAGCCCAAAAGCCCCGGGATGGCGTACAAACACTATTCTCCCCGTTGCCGCACGGCGTATTTTACGGAGCGGGAAGGGGCGATCCGCGCATACGATGAGGAAAAAAACGCAGGGGGAACCCCCTGTATCCTGTGCGAACACGGCAAAGCGAAGTCCCTCGGCGGGCGGGAGACGCTCGATCTCGGCGGGACGGGCGAAGAGATGGCACAGCGGCTGTATGCGCTGCTCAGGAAAGGGGAGAAGGTCGCGACCCTTCTCATCGGGATCGAACCCGAAGAGCGGGGCGGATGTATGGCGGGCGTTCTCAACAGAATGAGGCGCGCCTTCGGAGCGGAACATGGAACAGAAGAAAGCTGAACCCAAAAAGAAAATTCTCTTTGTCTGCACGGGGAATACCTGCCGCTCACCGATGGCGGAAGCAGCGCTTCGGAAGGAGCTTCGGCGGAGAAAGATTGCGGGGTATACGGTTTCCTCCGCGGGACTCGCCGTAAGGCAGGGGGCGGCGCTCAGCGCGAACAGCGCACAGGCGCTCGCCGAGGCGGGGATCCCCGTCAATAAGACCTTCAAACCCAAAAAACTCACCGAAAAGATGCTCGACGGCGCCTATGTCGTCATCTGTATGACCGAAGCGCAGAGGAGCCTCGTCGCCCGTCCCAACGTAACGAGTTTTTACGCGCTTGCGGGCAAGGATATCCCCGATCCCTACGGGCAGGGGATCGACGTCTACCGCGCGACCCTCCGCGCCATCCGCGAAGTCCTCCCGCTCGTCATCAAAACTTATTGCACGCCCGTGTCATTCTGAAGGAGCTCTGCGACCGCCCCGTCCCCGCGTGATTCTGACCCTGAGCACAGTCGAAGGGGAAGAATCCCGAGGAACGGGGTCCGACCCTCGGCGCCTCCTTGAGGGGGAGCTGTCGCGCTGTCCTTGCGCGACTGAGGGGGTGTCATCCTGAGCCGATGAACGTGGGGCGGAGAAATTGGAACAAAAGGTAATGACAAAAAGACAGAGGTATGGTAGAATAAAAGAAAGGAGAA
>CANRIY010000081.1 GCA_947630775.1 uncultured Clostridia bacterium
AGAAACCCAAATTGATCCCCACCCAGTCGTAGAGCGGGCGGTGGTCTTCAAATTCCAACGTGCACAGGGAGTGCGTGACGCCCTGCAGATAGTCGCAGATGGGGTGCGCGTAGTCGTACATCGGGTAGATGCACCATTTGTCCCCCGTCCTGTGGTGGGTCGCCCGCAGAATGCGGTAGATGACGGGGTCCCTGAGATTGACGTTGGGGGATGCCATGTCGATCTTGGCGCGGAGGCACTTTTCGCCGTCCGCATATTTCCCGTCCCGCATCTCGCGGAAGAGCTTCAGATTCTCCTCGGGCGTGCGGTTTCTGTAAGGGCTCTCCTTGCCGGGTTCGGTGAGAGTGCCCCGCGTCTCCTTGATCTCTTCCGCCGAGAGGTCGCAGACAAACGCCTTGCCGTCCGTGATGAGTTTTTCCGCATAGCCGTAGATGATGTCGAAAAAGTCGGAAGCGTACACTTCCTTCTCCCACTTGTAACCGAGCCAGCGGATGTCGCGGCGGATGGCGTCGACGTACTCCGTCTTCTCCTTGGAGGGGTTGGTATCGTCGAAGAAAAGATTGCACTTTCCGTGATATTTTTCGGCGGTGCCGAAGTTGACGAACATGCTCTTTGCATGCCCGATGTGCAGATATCCGTTCGGTTCGGGGGGGAAACGTGTCATGACCGAGCCGACTTTTCCCGCGGCGAGATCCTCTTCTATGAATTGTTCGATGAAATTGTCCGCCATACGCGCTCCGTAAATTACGATAGTCCGTATTTTATTATACCATAAAATCTGCGGTTTGCATAGTTTTTACACACTATTTTTTTGGAAATTTGCGCCTTGAAAGGGAAATCCCCCCCTCGGCGCCCCTCTCGGGCTACTCTTGTCGCCCCTCTCAGGGGAGATGTCGAGGCATAGCCGAGACAGAGGGGTTTCCTCGCCGTGTTTCCGAAAACCCCTTCGGCCCTGCGGGCCACTTCCCCTAAAAGGGGCAGCAAGAGTTCGGACTCCGTTCTCTCCCGTGCAAAAAATCGCTCGAAATGCTTGACCGCTCCGCGTTTTGTCTGTATAATATGTTGTGTATGCGGGTTCGGGGCTCTCGGCGCCCCTCATAGGGGAGCTGGGCGCGCGCCGCTGTCCCGTCCCTCGGCGCCCCCTTGAGGGGGAGCTGTCACCGCAGGTGACTGAGGGGGTGTCGTTCCAAATCACGTCATGGTGCCCCGCGCGCATTCTATTGCACTAAGCGCGGCACAAGCGGGCACCGCCCGCGAAGTAGCGTAGTCGAACCATCACCTTATGATAATGCGGTGACCCTTCGACTTCGCTCAGGGTGACGTAATCAGAACCATTGCCCACCCCCCCTCCTTAGGAGGGGGCATGGCTCCTCCCGAGGAGGAGCTGTCACCGGAGGTGACTGAGGTGGGCATGCTACAAATTAACTTGCCTTAGACGGAATTTACTTCCGCCGCCCCGCCCGCACTTCTCTTTGTGCACTAAGGGCGGCACGAGCCGTAGGCGAAGTAGGGCGACTCTATTTGCCAAGCAGAAGAACTAACCCCTCGCTCGTATTTATTTTTCAGTACGCGCCCCAAAGGCGCGGACGAAAAAAGAAATCGAGCGAAATACGAAACAACGAATTTTCGAGGTGTATATGGAAAACAGCTCTGTAACAATGGATAAACTTGTCGCGCTGTGCAAGGCGAGGGGGATCATCTTCCCCGGCAGCGAGATCTACGGCGGCATGGGCAACACGTGGGACTACGGCCCCGTCGGCGTGGAGATCAAAAACAACATCAAGCGGGCATGGTGGAAGCGTTTCGTGCAGGAGAGCGAAAACTCCTACGGTCTGGACGCCGCCATTCTGATGAACTCCCGCGTGTGGGAAGCGAGCGGGCACACCACGTCCTTCTCCGATCCCAAGATGGATTGCAAGAAGTGCAAGACCCGCCACCGTGCGGACAACCTCATCGAGGCGCACAGTAAGGGCGCCGTCAATCCCGATCTCATGACCAATGCGGAGATGGAGCAGTACATTCAGGAGCATCAGGTGCACTGCCCCGTCTGCGGCGGGTTCGACTGGACGCCCATCCGCACCTTCAATCTCATGTTCGAAACGAGCCGCGGCGTCACCGACGAGAGCCAGAATAAGATCTATCTCCGTCCCGAGACGGCGCAGGGGGAATTCGTCAACTTCCTCAATGTCCAGCGCACCGTCCGCGCAAAAGTCCCCTTCGGCATCGCGCAGATCGGCAAGGCCTTCCGCAACGAGATCACCCCGGGAAATTTCATCTTCCGCACCATCGAATTCGAGCAGATGGAGCACCAGTGGTTCTGCAAGGCGGGCACGGACGAGGGATTCTACCAAGAGTTCAAACAGAAGGCAATGCAATTCCTTCTCGACCTCGGCTTCAAACAGGAACATCTCCGCTTCCACGACCACGACAAGCTCGCCCACTATGCAAAGGAAGCGTGCGACATCCAGTATCTCTATCCCATGGGCTGGCAGGAGCTCAACGGCATCCACAACCGCACGGACTACGACCTTTCGCGTCATCAGGAATATTCGGGGAAGAGCATGCAGTATGTCGACCCCGCCGACGGCTCCCGCTTCATCCCCTATGTCATCGAATACTCCATCGGCGCGGACAGGCTCATGCTCGCCGTCCTCTCCGAGGCGTACGACGAGGAGACCCTCGAAAACGGCGAAGTGCGGAACGTCATGCACTTCCATCCCGCCATTGCGGCATATAAGGCCGCGATCCTGCCCCTTCAGAAAAATCTCGCGCCCAAGGCACGGGAAGTGTGGGCGAATCTCAAACGCCGCTTCCCCGTCATCTACGACGAGGCGGGCTCGATCGGCAAGCGCTATCGCCGGCAGGACGAGATCGGCACCCCCTACTGCATCACGATCGACTTCGACACGATGGAAAACGACACCGTCACCATCCGCGACCGCGACACCATGGAGCAGGTCCGTCTCGATGAGGAAGGCATCATCTCCTTCCTTCTTGAAAAAGTGAGCTTCTGATGATGATCTGGATCACGCTCGGCATCTATGCGGCGCTGTCCGTTTTGGCGATCCTGCTCTATATCCCAAAACTCGCGCAGTACCGCTATGCCTTCAAAAAGCCCCCCTACAAGCGGGCAAAAGAGAAACGGAAGATCTCCGTCGTCGTCCCCGCGCGCGGGGAGAGCAAGGTCATCGGGGACCTCTTCGCCTCGATCGCGAAGCAGGACTATGACAGGGCGTTTTTCGACGTCAACGTCATCGTCAAAGATCCCGACGACCCGACAGTCGCGCTTGCGGAAAAGGCGGGAGCGCGCGTCTTTGTCGTGCAGGATCAATCCTGCAAGGGAGACGCGCTCGACGGGTATTTCAAGGCGATCGGGGAAGGACTCTCGCAGTACGACGCCATTGTCATCGTGGACGCGGACGCCGTGCTCGATCCGCACTACGTCTCCGAGCTCAACAACGCGCTCGAACACGATTACGACATCTATCTCACCCGTAAATACGTCAAAAACTATCTCGGCGGAAAGAGCGCCCGCACGGTTTTCACGAACTGTTCCGCACTCACATGGCCCATCCTCGACGACCTCGGCAACAAATACCGCATGCTCAACGATATGCCCCTCAACATGTGCGGGCAGGGCATGATGGTGCGCCGCTCCGTCATCGAGCGGCTGGGCGGCTGGCCCTACCGCACCCTCACGGAGGACTACGAGCTCAAACTCGATTCCCTTCTGAAGGGGTTCCGCTCCATGTTCTATCCCTACGCCATTATCTATACGGAAGAGGCGCTCCACCATAAGGACAACTTCCAGCGCCGCGTGCGGTGGCTCACGGGCTACTCGCAGTGCGACAAAAAGTACAAACAGCAGATCCGCGACCAGATCAAACAGCGAGGCACCTATACTTCGGGGGAATGGGAGTATTTCTTCGGCATCGTCCCCCTCATCATCTTCCTCGTCGTCTCGGTTGCGACCGTCCTTGCGGGAACGGGGATCACGGTGTACTATGTCCTCACGAAGAGCCGCCTGTGGTTCCGTGCGACGATGTACCTCATCGTTCTGCCCTTCGGGGTGATGTACATTCTGCTCCTCGGATACAGCGTGCTCGCCATGCTCGCCTGCCCCGAGATGTTCGCCCCCCTCGGATTTTGGGAAAAGTGCGGCACGGTGCTCTTTAACCCCTTCTATCTTCTCGAATACGTCCCCATTTACATCATCAGTAAACGGTATGTGCGGAAGAACACCGACGCCGGCTGGGAACCGACCGCCCGCGTGGAGTACGATTTCCCGCCCGAGGAAAATGACCCCTATGACTCAAAAGAAAAAGACCCCGAAGAGCGGGATCCCGAATAGAAAACAGCGCCCACGGCGCTGTTTTTTTATGGACTTTTTCCCTTGGCTTCCCCGCCGCAGGAAGGCCCTCATTCCGAGCCCCGCAAGGGGCGAGTGAATCCCTTAAGTACGGACGCCCGTGGGTCTATGAGATCCGCTCGGCTTCGCCTCGGGATGAGGGTGGGTACGGCGTCATCCTGAGCGTAGCGAAGGATCCCGAGAATGAAAGTTCGGACTTCGTTTATCGGGATCCTTCGGGAATTGCTTCCGCGGACTTTGTACAGCCCTATCGGCTCAGGATGACGCGGTTTGTCTCCCTCGGCTCCCCCTTGAGGGGGAGCTGTCACCGCAAGGTGACTGAGGGGGTGTCGTTCCAAAATCTATGCCACCCCTTCCGTCACGGCAAGGGTAGCCGTGCCACCTTCCCCTCGAGGGGAAGGCAAGAGTCGGACTCCGTTCTTTCTCCCTTATGACTCATAAACGAGCGGGATGCCGTACGATGTTTCGTAGCATTCCTTCCATGCCGCCTCGGCGCGGCGCTTCATGTCCTGCATGCGCTCGGCGCGGGGGAGCCCTTCATCCGCATAGATCGCGGGCATGATGTGGATGCGGATCCGCTTCATGTGTCCCTTTTTGTTGCGCCTGAAGGTGCAAAATACGGGCAGGACGGGGACGGAAAACTTCATCGCATAGTGAAACGCACCGTCCTTCATGGGACGGGGCTTTTGATAATTCGTCCACATGACCTGCTCGGCATAGAAATTGACAATGCTCCCCTTTTTGAGTTGCCGCTCCATCTCCGTGTTGAGGGCGCGCGTCGCTTCACGGTCTTTCGAAAAGGGCCACATGCCGCCGTGGCGGATGATATGCCCCGCGAAGCCCGTCTTGTTGTTCCACGGCGCCATGGTGTGGAAGGAGCGGAAATGCCCGACCGCCGTGCGGACGAGCAGGGTATCGATATAATTGAAATGGTTGCAGACGGAGATCGCGCCCTGCTTTTTGAGCGCTTTGAGGTTCTTCTTCCCCTCCACCCGCACGCCGCCGTAGACGAGGAAGAGGAAGGGGCGGGTGAAGAGAAAGAGCACGGTGCGCCAGAACCCCGTGAGGATGCGGTCGGGCCCCCTTCTCCTGTAACGGAAGCGCTTATCGGGCATCTTCCAGTCGCCGAGGAGGGGAATATAGCGGAAATCGAAACGGCGATGCCTTTCGAGCGTCGCCTGAATCCCGCGGATGATCTGGTTTTTTGTTCTCTTCCGTGCCATGTCTCGCTCCGTTTAAGCTATTGTACCCGAAACGGCGCGGCTTGTCAAGTAAAATTTTTCAGGGCTGTTCGGAAGAGGCGTAGAGGTCGAACTCACCGTCGAGATCGAAGCTGTCCCCGTCCTCGAATGCGGCGAGCTTGGAGACGGAGACTTCATAGGCGGTCATCGTGACGATGTTGTCCTCGCTGAGCTTTTTCTGATACTCGCGGCTCTGGATCCTTCCCGAGAGGGCGATCCTGTCCCCCACCTTCAGATTCTGCACAAACCTCGCGTTGCGTCCCCATGCGATGCAGGGAATGTAATCCGACTTATTATAGGCGCGGTTGACGGCGACGAGAATATCCGCAATTTCGCGGTTGAAGGGGGTCGTGCGGTAGACGGGCGGCTTGCAGATATAGCCCGAGAGCACGATGCTGTTGGGGTTCTTTGTGGGGGCCATGTCCACGATCTCCCGCACAAAAACGGTGAGCATGAGGCGGCTTCTCTCCCCTTCCAGCTTGTTGTAGGAGCGGAATTGCCCGAGCGCGCAGAGGATGCTCCCGACCTTGAGATCGTTCCCCTTGATGAGCCGCTCGGAGATGGTGACGGGCAGGATATCCGCCTGTCCCGAAAGGCGCAGCACCCTGACGTAAAATTCGTAGAATCCCTCGCCGTACACCTCGTGCGAGAAGGTCGCTTCGGAGACGATCTCGCCGCAAAAATAGACTCTGTTGTTCTTTTCCGTACTGTGATCCATATTCTTTTTTGGTACCTCCAAGTATTTCGTTCTGTTTATTTCGCTCGATTTGTTTATTTCGTTGAATTTCTTTTTTCGTCTGCGCCCTTGAGGGGCGTATGCTCAAAAACAAATTCAACGAGGAAAGTTACGTTTTGGGGATATTGCGTTGCGGCTCGATATCGCTTGTCACGACATTATGGTTCCCGTAGGGTACCAAATAGGGTGCGCTTTGGCAGGGAGACCCTGCCACACGCAGTGATTTAGAACGACACCCCCTCAGTCTCGGCTACGCCTCGCCAGCTCCCCCTCGAGGGGGCGCCGAGGCGGGGCGCCAAGGGCATTCCTAATTACGTCATGGTGAGCTTGTCGAACCATCACCTTATTTTATAATGCGGTGACCCTTCGACAAGCTCAGGGTGACGTGATTGAGAATGCGTGCGGGACAGGGTGACGTGATTTGAAACAACACCTCCTCAGTCACCTGCGGTGACAGCTCCACCCTCGAGGGGGCGCCGAGGCAGTAGCCCTCATCCCGAGGCGAAGCCGAGCGGATCTCATAGACCCACGGGCGTCCGTACTTACGAGGGGATTCTCTCGCCCCTTGCGGGGCTCGGAATGAGGGG
>CANRIY010000082.1 GCA_947630775.1 uncultured Clostridia bacterium
TCCGAGCCCCGCAAGGGGCGAGTGAACCCCCTCGTAAGTACGGACGTTTGTGAGTCTATGAGATCCGCTCGGCTTTGCCTCGGGACGAGGACAGGAGCCCTTGCTTCCCCTTGTAGGGGAAGTACCCGCGCAGCGGGGGATAGGGTTTTCGGAAAACGGCGTCAGGAAACCCCTCAGTCGCGCAAGGGCAGCGCGCCAGCTCCCCTAAAAGGGGAGCCGAGAGGCCCTTCGTTCTAAATTACTGCGCGAAGCAAAACCACGCTTTTGCGGCAGCGCACCCAATTTGTCGAACCCCTTCGGCTGAATGCCGTCGCGTCATTCTGAGCGTAGCGAAGAATCTCGAACAACGAAGTCCGAATTCGCCCCGCGAGATTCTTCGACTCCGCTTCGCATAAATTGTCATGTCGAGCGCAGTCGAGACATCTCTACCATATTTTACCGAGATTTCTCGACTCCGCTTCGCTCCGCTACTTCGCACTTCGTGCTCGTGCCGCCCTTGGTGCACAATAGAAGTGCGGGCGGGGCGAAATGACAAAGCAGCGGCGCGTCCGCGGGGCGAGCAAAGAAATGAACGAAACATTCTAAATTACTTGCCTTAGGCGGAATTTACTTCCGCCGTGGGCGACTCAATTTGTCGAACCCCTTCGACTTAATGTAATTGCAAAGCGATTTTCGGAATGACCCGATTGATGCACAGGGAAGGTTCGCTCGTTCATTTCTTTTCGAAGCCCCGCGAGATTCTTCGACAAGCTCAGAATGACGCCTGCGGCGTCCGCGGGGCGCCTTGTGCGAAGCGAGGGGGCGAGCAAAGAAATGAACGAAATATTCGAGCGAAACTTAAAACAGTGGCGCAAAAATCTTCGCGATCTCGCACAGCCAGTGCCAGACGGGGCTCTTCTTGGCGTCCTCTTCCGTCTGAAGTTTGGAAACCGAGAAAGTCTCCTCGAAATCCGCCTTGATCTCTTTGACCGCCTCCGTTTTATACAGAAACACGGCGTTCTCATAGTGATAGAGGAAGGAGCGGTAGTCGAGGTTGATCGTCCCGACGACGGCCGCCCTGTCATCCGAAAGGAAGGTCTTTGCATGGACGAACCCCGGCGTGAATTCATACACCTTCACGCCCCCCTTGATGAGCGCCATATAGTTGGAGCGGGTGAGCCCGAAGGCGAGCTTTTTATCGGGGATATGGGGCGTCACGACCCTGACGTCCACCCCGCGGCTCGCCGCGGCGATGAGCGCCTGCAGCATGCGGTAATCGATGATAAGATAGGGCGTCATGATCCACACATACTCATGTGCGGCGTTCAGAATATTGAGGTAAACATCCTCGCCGAGGTGGCGGCGGAAGAAGGGAACGGGCCCGGTGCCGTAGGGCTGGACATAGCCGCAGTCCCCGAAGGCTTCCGTTTCGGGAATATACTTCAAAAAGTCGTCCACCTGCTTCTTTTGCAGCCCGAACTGCATCAAAAAGAGGGTCGTCAGCATCTTGACGCCCGGCCCCTCGAGGCGGATGGCGTTATCTTTCCAATAGCCGAACGGGTGCGTTTCATTGATGTATTCATCCGCGATATTGAGCCCGCCCGTATAGGCGACCCGCCCGTCGATGACGACGATCTTTCTGTGGTCGCGGTTGTTATGGACGGCCGTAACGACGGGCACAAAGGGGTTGAATTTCACGCAGCCGATCCCCTTTTTGCGCAGTTTTTTATAGTACCCGGCGCGCACTTTTCCCATGGAGCCGATGTCGTCGTACATGACGCGCACCTCGACCCCCTCCTTCACCTTCTGTTCGAGGACTTCGAGCACGGAATCCCAGAATTTTCCGCCCTCGATGATGAAGTATTCGATGAAGATGAACTTTTCGGCACGTTCCAGATCTTCGAGAAGGGCGGGCAGAAAGGCTTCCCCCGAAGGGAAATAGTGCGTTTTCGTCCCGCTGTAAAGCACGGAAGCGGGCTCCGAAGACGTGAGCGCTTCGCTCACCGCCGCCCAGTGCCCCATCTTTTTCGACCGCTCTTCCTTGCCGACGCCGCTGAATTCGATACGGTCGATCTGCTGTTTCACTTCCCCGTAGCGCTTGCGCTCCCTGCGGCGCGGATAGTGGGAAGAGAAGAGGATATAGATAAAGACGCCGAACACGTTCAACACGGTGATGCAGAGGATCCACGGGATCTTGGTCTCGGGCACCATGTCGCGGTTCGCGGCGTGCAACACGGCAATAACGACGATCAGCCAGCTCAGAGCGGTGACGATGATCGTCACGAGCTGCCCCGCGTTCGGAAAGTATTCGGTGAGAATTGTCTCGCCGATGACGATCGCAAGGACGACGGCGGCAAAAAACGATGCCAGCATGAGGATGATGATCAGCGCAACGAGCGGAAAGCGGCTGAACAGCTTGTGGAAAAATTTTTTCATGAAGTCACTTCCTGTATCTTTCGGTAAACGGTACAACCGCACGGGGCGGTAAAGGAATCATAGGAACCCGTGAGCAGAACGTCCGCCCGCGGCGTATGGAGGAGCTTGAGATCGAGCCCCGAAAAGGCGCGCCGCTCGATCTTTTCCGCATTCACGCCGCACAGGTCGATCTCTTCGAGGCTGTGACAGGCGTAAAACGCCGTCTCGGTGACGGTCCCGCCGCGCACACGGAGCTTTTTTAAGGTATCGGGAACGAAATATCCCCCATCGAGGCAAAAGAGATAGGCGAGTTCGCCGACAGACTCCGTCCCGCCGTACGCATCGGAGCCAAGAAAGGGAAGGTCGAGCGAGCAAAGAGATCTGCAGGGCAAAAGCGCTCCCATGTCCGCAAATGCGTAGTTTTCCACATGCAATTGCGTCATATCCGGCTCCGCCGCAACGAGCCGCACGCCGCTGACCGTCTCGAGATAGAGCCCGCCTTCCCGCACAACATAGGGCGGATCTGCCGTGATCGTGACCGAAGTCCCCGTGAGAGCGGCGGGATCGAGTTCGGCGCGGCTGTACACATGAAGTAAGATCGCTCCCGTACAGCGGAGGGCGTCGGCGGGAAGTTTGCCGAGCAGCCGAAACTCCTTCGCGCTTCTGACGGAAGTGCGGGTGACGCGCACGCCCGTATATGCGTAAAATTCATCGCCGTCGCAGTACAGCCGATCCCCGAACGCATGTAAAAGCGCAGCGCGCCCCAGCCGCCCGACATCGAAATCATGATAGATGAGCTCTGCCGTATCCGCATGTTCCAGAATGCGTACCGCCTCGCGCATGGCGGAATTTGCGGACACCATGCCCGAGACCCCATTGCGCAAAAGCAAAATATCCCCTTCTTCGGAAACACCCGCAAGATACCTGCACGCCTCGCCGTAGTCAAGTTCTTCTTTGCTCCCGTCCTCAAAATAGCAGAGATACCGCTCGGACGGAACGTCGATCCGTTTGGGATAGGGCCAAAAGAGCAGTGCACAGTAGACCGCGCCGACGGCAACGGCAATGAGCGCCGTGACCCACTTTTTCATGTCCATTGCAGGCGGTGGAGTTCGCCCGCCGCCGAAAGTCCGCAAAACCCATTCTGCCGAAGCGCCTCATAGACGGCGATCGCCGCGGCGTTGGAGAGGTTCAGAGAGCGGCTCTCCCCGATCATGGGGATGCGGACACAGCTGTCGGCATGCGCGACGAGAAGCTCCTCTTCGAGCCCCCTCGTCTCCTTGCCGAACACGAGATAGTCGCCGTCGCGGTAAGAGACTTCCGTATAGGCGCGGCGGGCTTTGGTCGTAAAAAAGAAAAACCGTCCGTCGGGCGCGGCGGAAAAGAGCTCGCCGAGGTTTTCATGCACATGAACTTTGACGAGGTCCCAGTAGTCCAGCCCCGCCCGTTTGAGATATTTATCCGAGATCTCGAAGCCGAGCGGCTTTATAAGATGCAATTCGCTCCCGGTCGCCGCACAGGTACGGGCGATATTGCCCGCGTTCTGCGGGATCTCGGGTTCTACCAAAACAATGTGAAACATATCACCCTTATTGTACGACAAAAAACGCCGAAAAGCAAGTCTTTCAAGGGAAAAAGGCGGAAAGGCTTTCACAGAAAGCGCAAAATCCGCCCGAACCGAAATACAAAAACAGGCAACGACGCAAAATCTGCGCATGGGTTTGCGGACATGGTATACGGATAAATCGTAAAATAATTTTACAGTAAAAGAAATCCGACTCTGAAACTATCCAATGCTTTCCCTCAATAAAATATCTGCTCACCGATCGCCCCCCATCATCTTTTACGTGAAATTGCATAAAAACAGAGCGAATCAATTCGATTCGCTCTGTTTTGGCTTTGCTTCACCGAATGACCGCCCGATCGCCGATCGGCGCGGCGAAAACTTACTTCCCTCCGTTCAACAGCTCGGATTTTTTCTTCTCGTATTCCTCTTCGCTGATCGCGCTCATATCGTAAAGCTCTTTATATTTCTTGATCTGCTCGGCGACGTCTCCGTTGCTCTGTCGGGCCTCTCGGTTTGATTTTTTGACTCCGAAAACCTCGGGAAGAAGTTTCATGCAGACAAAATATCCGGCCGTAAGCAATGCAACCACGATAAACAGCGCATAGGAGGCCGTTGTCCCCGCAAGTTCGCTTGAAGCCACCGCGGCGATCCCGTCTATCATATAGAGAAACGAAAACGCGGCGGAGACGATCATGACTGCAATCTGCACGCGCTGCGCTTTTTTTTGCTCAAATGTCGTAATTGATAAGATCGTAAGCACCAAACATACGATCGTTGCGAGCAGCTGCAACCAAACAAAAGCCATGAGCGTAGCCGCCACCGACTCAAGGGCCTTGGGCATGGAACCGCCCAGAACGTTGAAGCCGAGCACCGTCCTTTCAAAAACACTTCCAAAAATTTCTTCTTTGAAAGCCCAGATGGGAAAAGAAAGCCCGATAAACATGAACAGTACGGTGAACATTGCGATGCCAAACAGCACCCATTGCTTTGCCGTATGTTTGACGGGCGGCTTATTCGCCTGCGATGACGCTTCATTCTTCGGGAACTTTTCCTCTTCGGTATTCCTAATTTTCATATCTTTCTCCTTTGGAACGATTTGTTCTGCCCATATTATAATGGAACAAACTGTTCCCTGTCAAGCGTTTCGGAACGATTTGTTCTAAAATATTTCTATGAACAAATTTGATTCAAGACTGCGCGAACTTCGTATCGAGAAAAATATATCCAGAGCGGAGCTTGCGAAAAAACTTGGGGTTTCGCTTCGTTTGATTTCATATTGGGAAACGGGGAAACGCGAATGTTCGTTTGATATGTTGATGTTGCTTGCGGATATTTTTGATACCACAACCGATTATCTGCTCGGGAGAAGCGAATACTGATCTGATCCAAAAAACAATAGCAAAAAACGGCTTGACGTTTCGTCAAACCGGATAAGTCAAAGGGCAAAGGGATATTTTCGCGTCGAAGCGACGATTTTTTCCATTTTTTACAGGAGAAAAGGCAATTTTTATGGGGAAGTCTTGACAAGAACGAAAAACCCGTTAAAATATAAAGAAAAAGACACGAAAAAGTTTCGGAGGGAAATATGAATACGGATTCGGCAACGGTCACCTTCATCATAACGGTCGCACTGGTCGCGCTCGGGGTGTTGTTTTCGCTGGTCGCGGGGTTTATCGTCTATGTAAAATACGAGAGCAAGACGACGAGAGCGGGCGCGGATGCGCGGATGGCTGCTTTGCAGGACGCGATGGGACAGATCCCCGCGGATACCGTCACGCCTTCGCTGGCGCAGATATGGCTTTCGAAACATCGGGAGAATTACGAATACTTTTTGATGATCACAAAACAGCTCAAACTGACCTTTGCGTTAGCGCTTATGAGCGCAGTCTTTGGGCTGTTGCTCTTTGCGATCACGGTGTGCATTGCGCTGGCGTTTCAGGAAAAGCTGTTGGTCTCATTGATCCCCGCGATCAGCGCGGCAATCGTGGAAATCTTCAGCGGGATCATATTATCCGTCCACCGCGCGACGCTCAAACAGGTCTCCAGGCTCAGCGAAGAAGCGGGACGCGAAGAGCAAATGTATTCCGCGATCATGCTGAGCTCTTCGCTCTCGCCGCAAAGCAAGGACGCCGTGATCTCGGAGATCTTGAAAACCGAAACGGAAAGTCTTACATCCGCCGACTCCGAAAATTCCATGAAAAAGTAAAAATGCCTTTCCCGAATAATCATCTGCCTGCATAGCGGGTGGTATACATTTTCAAATCCATAATACCACAAAATAAGTAAAAAAACAGAGCGAATCGACCTGATCCGCTCTGTTTTGGCTGCTCCTGTCAGACTCGAACTGACGACACCGCGGTTAACAGCCGCGTGCTCTCCCAAGCGTATCAATTTGCATAGTAAAACGCGGAGAACTTGCCCTTCTTTCCATGAATTGCCCGTAGTCCATATTCACGACGATGCCCAAATTGTATTGACGGCTGATGTCGATCCGTTTGAGCAGTTTGCAGACGATCATCTTCTGCCGCTCCTTTGAGGCGCATTCAAATTCGTCAGCCCAACCGACAAATTCCTCATAAAGATGATCGAGGCTTTCAAGCGCGTCCTTGTCCTGATTGACTTGCGCCAAAACTTGGGGGATCTCTTTTTCGAGCTTTTCCAATTTCGCTTTTTGCAACGTGATGGATTGATTCAGCACTTCCATCGTAAAGCGCGATTCTCCGATCATCGCTTGCCCTATTTCCTCGATTAACTTTTGCAATGCCATTTGCTGCTTGCCGTATTCCTTGACAAGCCCCGCATAATACTTCTTCTTCGACTGCACGGCTTGTTCGTGCCTTCTTTTTATAGCCTCGTCTTTTTCGTCCTCTTTCACGGTGTCCAACAGGAAACGGACAATCTCCGTGACCGACTCATCCACTTTTCTCGAAGTGTACTGCCCCTGCCCGCTGCAA
>CANRIY010000083.1 GCA_947630775.1 uncultured Clostridia bacterium
GGGCTGTGAGGGACGCCGCGACAGGAGGCGTGGCCTCGCCGACGGGGTTGCGGCGGTCCCTGCCGCCGCAACGAACTAAGGGGGTGGGGCGAGTTCCTAAATTACTGCGCGAAGCAAAACCGCGCTTTTGCGGCAGCGCACCCCATTTGGCACCCTACGGGAGCCTTACTGTTGTGTGAAACAGAACAGGGACGGGCGAACCGTTATTACAAGGCAGAAGAACTAACCCCTCGCAAATTTCTTTGACCTTGATATGCTGCCCGCAGGGCATTCCAACCATAAAGAAATTTGCGAAATTCAGGAGGCACTTATGAAAATCGCAGTCGATCTGGACGATACGTTGTCCGTCGTGGACCGCGTTACGCGGGCGAGCGGATACATCGAACGCTACAATCTCCCCTTCAAACTCAAAGACGAGAACGCCCATGCGCTCGTCGAGGTCTTTGACTGGAAAGAAGAGGACGTTCTGAAATTCGTCCGCGAGGGGGGCATCACGGTTTTCACGGACGCGGAAGCGCGCAAGGGAGCGCGGGAAGTGCTCACCGCCCTTCGGCAGGCGGGGCACGAGATCGTCGTGCTCACGGCCCGCCAGCGGGAGTGGTTCGTCAACCCCGAAAAGGTCTCCCGCGACTGGCTGGAAAAGCGCCGCATGCCCTATGACGAGATCGTGGCGGACGTGCCCTTTTCCCAAAAGGGGAAATATTGCAAAGAAGCGGGGATCCCTGTCCTCATCGACGACAGCGTGACGACCTGTCTCGCCGCGCAGGAGCAGGGCGTGCATGCGATTCTGATGGTGGATAAACACAACGTCTCCCGCGCCGCATCGATCCGCTATTCCGCCTCGAACTGGAAGCAGATCGCGGGCATTTTGAATGTACTGCTGCCCAATCTTTGATACCTTGGCGCCCCTCCCGAGTAGAGAGAAGAAGCCATTCAGCCCCCTCCCAAGGAGGGGGGTAGGGGAGTGGGCAATGGTTCTAATTACGTCCGCCTTATTCTTGCCCATCCCTCGAGGGCACCCGAAGGGCGTGCCTTGTGCTGTGGGTGGCACGGCTGTCCTTGCCGTGACGGAAGGGGTGTGACATAATTCGGAACGACACCCCCTCAGTCGCGCAAAGGCAGCGCGCCAGCTCAGGCGGAAAAGGCTCCATAAATAGAATGGTCGCCTTTTCCCGCCATCCCTAAGGAAGGACCCCTCAAGGGGGAGCCAAGGCCTACCCCCTTTGGGGTGGAGCAACGCGTCCTGCCAAGGATTGATAATCCTTGGCGCGTTGCGACATGAGTGAGCGCATCAGAGGCGCGAACGGTGACCGAGGGCAGGACGCTACCTGCCCGAGACGGCTCCGCCGCAGGCGGTGGGGGGGATGCTCCTTCGCCGCACAAACGAATCAACACATTATGCAGGAAGAAATCTTTGTCCATGGCGCAAAAGCCAACAACTTAAAAAACATCGATGTGCATATCCCGCGCGGAAGTCTCACCGTCTTTACGGGGCTTTCGGGAAGCGGGAAGTCTACGCTCGCCTTCGACACCATCTTCGCCGAGGGCCAGCGCCGCTATATGGAGAGCCTCTCCTCGTACGCCCGCCAGTTCCTCGGCATGATGGAAAAGCCCGACGTCGAGAGCATCGACGGGCTCTCCCCCGCGATCTCCATCGACCAAAAGACGACGAGCCACAACCCCCGCTCGACGGTGGGCACCGTGACGGAGATCTACGATTATCTCCGTCTCCTTTTCGCGCGCGCGGGGACGCCGCACTGCCCCAACTGCGGCAGAGAGATCCGCCGCCAGACGGTGGATGAGATCGCCGACCGCGTGACGGAACTCCCCGAAGGGAGCAAAATTTTGGTGAGCGCTCCCGTCATCCGCGGCAAGAAGGGAGAATATAAGAAGGAGCTTGCGGGCTTCCGCAAGAGCGGCTACGCGCGGGTCAAGATCGACGGGATCGTCTACGATCTGCAGGAGGAGATCTCGCTCGACAAGAACGTCAAGCACAACATCTCCGTCGTCATCGACCGCCTGATCGTCAAAGAGGGCGTCTTAAAGCGGCTCACCGAGTCTCTCGAGACGGCATTGAAGCTCGCCGACGGGCTCGTCGTCATCGACTGTGAGGGCACGGAGACCCTCTATTCCTCCCGCTATTCCTGTCCCGACTGCGGTATCTCCATCGAGGAGATCGAGCCGCGGCTCTTCTCTTTCAATACGCCGTGGGGGGCATGTCCCGAATGCACGGGGCTGGGCTTCCGCCAGAGGGTGGATCCCGACCTCATCTGCCCCGACCGTACGAAGTCCCTCCGCGAAGGGGCGATCCGCATCAGCGGGTGGAATTTAGACAGTTCTACCGTCACGCAGATGTATCTTTCCGCCCTTTCGAAGCACTACCATTTTTCGATGGACGTGCCCGTCAAAGATCTTCCCGCGGGCGTGTTCGACCTGCTCATGTACGGCAACGGCGGGGAAAAGATCGACATGCACTATTCGACCCGTTCCTTTTCCTCCGAATATAAGAGCGCGTGGGAGGGGTTTGTCAACAATTTAGAGCGCAGGTATAATCAGACGGGTTCGGTCTCCGTCAAGTGGGATATTGAACGCTACATGCGCACCACGGACTGCCCCGCCTGCCACGGAAAGCGGTTGAAAAAGGAAGCTCTCGCCGTGACGGTGGGCGGGAAAAATATCGCCGAAGTCTGCGACATGCCCGTTGCGGGACTGTACCGCTTTTTGGAAGAACTCGAACTCACCAAGACCCAGCACGCCATCGCGGACGTCATCTTAAAGGAGATCAAGAGCCGCATCAACTTTTTGATCGGCGTGGGGCTCGAATATCTCACCCTCTCGAGGAGTGCGGCGACGCTCTCTGGCGGGGAGAGCCAGCGCATCCGTCTCGCCACGCAGATCGGTTCTGCGCTCACGGGCGTCCTCTACATTCTCGACGAGCCCTCGATCGGGCTCCACCAGAGGGACAACGCGCGGCTCCTGAATTCCCTCAAAGGGCTCAGGGACCTCGGAAATACCCTCATCGTCGTCGAGCACGACGAGGACACCATGCGGGCGGCGGATTACATCGTGGATATCGGCCCCAAGGCGGGCGTGCACGGGGGAGAAGTCATCGCATGCGGCACGGCGGAAGACATCATGGCGGAGCCCCGCTCCATCACGGGGGACTATCTCGCGGGGAGACGGAAGATCCCCGTTCCCGAAGTCAGAAAAAAGCCCGACGGGCGATGGTTCCGCGTGGAAAACTGCCGCCAAAACAATTTGAAAGGCATCACGGCGGAGATCCCCGCGGGGCTCATTACCGTCGTCACGGGGGTGAGCGGCTCGGGCAAGAGTTCGCTTGTCAACGAGATCATTCTGCCCATTCTGTCCAACAACCTGAACGGCTCCCGCCTGCCCACGGGGAACAGCGGGGAATGTTCGGGGCTCGAATATTTCGATAAAGTCATCGCGATCGACCAGTCTCCCATCGGACGCACGCCGCGGTCGAATCCCGCAACTTATACGGGCGTGTTCGGCCCCATCCGCGAGCTGTTCGCGGCGACGCAGGACGCGAAGGCGCTCGGCTTCAAGGCGGGAAGGTTCTCCTTCAACGTCGCGGGCGGCAGGTGTGAAAACTGCGAGGGCGACGGGATCATGAAGATCGAAATGCACTTCCTTCCCGACGTCTACGTCCCCTGCGAGGTGTGCGGCGGGAAGCGCTACAACCGCGAGACGCTCGAAGTCCGCTATAAGGGCAAGACGATCGCGGACGTCCTCGATATGACGGTGGAAGAGGCGTGCGACTTCTTCAAGGCCATTCCTTCCGTCTACAATAAGATCAAAACGCTCGACGAGGTGGGGCTCGGCTATATCAAGCTCGGGCAGAGCTCGACGACGCTCTCGGGCGGCGAGGCGCAGCGGGTCAAGCTCGCCACCGAGCTTTCGAAGCGCTCCACGGGCAAGACGTTCTATATTTTGGACGAGCCGACGACGGGGCTGCACAGCTACGATGTCGAAAAACTCGTCAATATTTTATTGAAACTGCGCGAGGGCGGGAACACCGTGCTCGTCATCGAGCATAATCTGGATGTCGTGAAGATCGCCGACTACATCATCGATCTCGGTCCCGAGGGTGGCGACGGCGGCGGCGCGATCGTGACGACGGGCACCCCCGAAGAGGTCGCCAAGGTCGAAAAGAGCTATACGGGCCAATTTTTGAAAAAAGTTTTGGAAAAGGAGTGACGGGGAGTCCAAATGCCCACCTCAGTCACCTGCGGTGACAGCTCCTCCTAAGGAGGAGCCGAGGGGTAGCGGCGGCTCAGGATGACGCGGGGGGGAGCCAAGATTACCCCCTTGCTTCCCCTCTTAGGGGAAGTACCCGCGAAGCGGGGGATAGGGTTCTCGGAAACTCGGCGTCAGAAAACCCCTCAGTCGCGCAAAAGTAGCGCGCCAGCTCCCCTACAAGGGGAGCCAAGGGGCGACTCCGCTTCGCATAAATTGTCATGTCGAGCGCAGTCGAGACATCTCTTCCATATTTTACCGAGATTTCTCGACTCCGCTTCGCTCCGCTACTTCGCACTTCGTGCTCGTGCCGCCCTTGGTGCACAATAGAAGTGCGGGCGGGGCGAAATGACAAAACAGGAGCGCGTCCGCGGGGCGCCTTGTGCGGAGCGAGCGGGACGAGCAAAGAAATCGAGCGAAACAGAATCACGGCGCGTGGCGGGGTCTCCCCGCCTAAGCGCACTCTATTTGGTACCCTACGGGAACCTTAATGTCGTGACAAGCGTACGAGACAGTGACTCAATATCCCATACGTGTTACATTCCTCGCTCGCATTTATTTGCGAGCACGCGCCCCCAAAGGGCGCGGACGAGCAAAGAAATCGAGCGAAACAAAAAAGGAGCTTTTATGTTCAACAAAACCATGCAACATTTAGGCGAGGAGCGGAGCGTGATCCGCGAACTCTTCGAGTACGGAACCGCCCGCAAGGCGGAGATCGGCGAGGAGAACGTCTTCGATTTCTCCATCGGCAATCCGTCCGTCCCCGCGCCCGCTTTTGTGCAGGACGAGATCAAGCGGCTCATTGATACGACCCCGCCCGAAGTTCTTCACGGCTACACCTCGGCGGCGGGCGCCCCCGCCGTGCGTGAGGCGGTCGCTGCCTACATACAGAGGCAATTCGGGGTACCCGTGTCCGAGAACCTCATTTACATGACCTGCGGGGCGGCGGCGTCCCTCGCCATCACCGTTACCGCGCTCTGCGAAGAGGGGGATGAGTTCATCGTCATTGCGCCCTTCTTCCCCGAGTACCGTATCTTCGTCGAGGGGGCGGGCGCAAAGCTCGTCGTCGTGCCCTCGGACGGGCGCTTCCACCTTGATTTTGAAGCGCTCGAAAGGGCGATCGGGCCGCATACCAAGGGGATCCTTCTCAACTCCCCCAACAATCCGACGGGCGCCGTGATCTCGGAGGAGGAACTTCGCACTCTCGCCGCGCTCCTCGAACAAAAGAGTCTCGAAAAGGGGGAGCCGATCTTCCTCATCGCCGACGAGCCCTACCGCGAGCTCACCTACGGCGCCGAAGTGCCCTATCCCATGCGCTTTTATCACGAGACGATCGTCTGCTACTCCTTCTCGAAGTCCCTTTCCCTTGCGGGGGAGCGCATCGGCTACATCGCCGTGAGCCCCTTCGCCTGCCGTGCGGGGGAGATCGCCGCGGCGGTCGCGGGAGCGGGGAGAAAGCTCGGCTACGTCTGTGCGCCGTCCCTATTTCAGCGGGTCTGCGCGGCGAGCCTCGGGAAGGTGAGCGACGTCGGAGCATACCGCAAAAACCGCGATTTATTGTATGATGCGCTCACATCTTACGGCTACGAATGTGTGCCGCCCGAGGGCGCGTTTTATCTCTTTGTCAAGGCGCTCGAAGAGGACGCCGTCGCCTTTTCGGAGCGGGCGAAAAAGCACGAGCTTCTCCTCGTCCCGTCCGACAGTTTCGGCGTCAATGGATATGTGCGCATCTCCTATTGCGTCTCCCGCGCCACCATCGAACGGAGCCTTCCCGCCTTTCAGGCATTGTATCGGGAATATCGGTAAATACCGTAAAAAACAAAAAGATCCGCCCCTTTGGGGGGCGGATCTCGTCATATATACCGAAAAATCAGAACAATTCCGCGGCGAATGCCCTGATCTCATCCGTCGTCTGTGCGGCGAAGAAGCGGCGCTTCGCCTCGGATGCATTGCGGCGGCCCTTCAGGTAAAACGCCGCCATCTTGCGCATGAATACGCACGCGAAATGCTCGCCGTAGAGCTCCCTCGTCTCGTCGAGCTGTTTGAGAAAGAGGGGCAGAAGGGGAGGCTCCTCTTCTTCCGCCACCGAGCAGAACACCGTCGGGCGGTAGAGCGCCGCGCGGGCGATCATCACGCCGTCCGCGCCCGTGCGGTCGAACATCTTCTTCACATCCTTGCTGTTCCAGATCCCCCCGTTTGCGATCACGGGGATCTTGACCGCCGCCTTTGCCGCGGCGATCTCGCCGTAGTCCACGGGGCCCGCATAGATCTTATCGCGCGTCCTGCCGTGGACGGTGATCATGCACGCCCCCGCGCCCTCGCAAAGTTTTGCAAACTCGGCGGCGCACTTATGGCCTTCGTCCACGCCGATGCGGAATTTTACGGAGATGCGCTTCCCGCTCTTCACGCAGGCGGCGATCACCTTCTCCGCGAGGGGGAAGTTCTCCATGAGCGCGCTCCCGTCCCCGTTCCGCACGATCTTGGGCATGGGACAGCCCATGTTGATATCGATGAGGCCGAAGTCCGAGAGATGCTCGCTCTCGCACGCCTCGCGCATGATGTCGGGATCGCTCCCGAAGATCTGCGCCGCGATGGGGGCGGGGCGGCCCCCCCCCCCCCCCCCCCCCCCCCCCCC